>NZ_JAWYAJ010000125.1:0-7979 GCF_034124845.1 Robinsoniella sp. | reverse complement strand
AAAGCATCTACCATCTTGGTGTCTATGATATATCCATAACCTTCCACATTATAAGGTATTCCATAGTTGGTCCCATTTCCAGAAGACAACCGCATGCCTTGTGGAATACTTTCTGCAAGCTCACGCATTTCCGGAGTCGATGCTTCCCGCAGATCCTTTAAAAATCCTCCCTCTTCCCATTCCGGCACTGTTTCTGCATTTACCGAATAAATCGCCGGTTTGTTATAGGAATTCATATCCGCTCTTAAAAGGTCTATACCATCCGTGGTACCAATCGAAAAGACTTTAATTTTCTGACCCGTCTCATCTCCATAGGCCTTGCATACTTTTTCAAGTGCATCTGCATTTTCACTTTTTACATTGAAAATGTAAAAATCATAATCTTTCCCGCCGCATCCGGTAAGCAGTCCCATACATAATAACAACGTGGCTCCCAACAAAAATTTTCTTTTCATGTCCTTCTCCTTTTCTTCTGGGTGAAACATGTTTCATAATTGTTATAAAAATATGTTATGGATGATTTTCGTTCGCCATAACATATTTAAATTCCCATTCCATCATTTTCATATACTGAAATATAGCATAATTTATATCTTTTTTACTTCTTTCATTCGCTTTTTCATAGTAATGAAACATGTTTCTTATGTATTTCATACTACACTCATTTTAGAGCTCTGTCAATATATTTAGGTGGTTTCCTTCTGTTTCATCGTTATACACAAAATCATTGTATCCGTTTTAGTACATTTGACTGAATTGCCCTCCCACCCTCACGTACCACACAAGTACGGATCACATACGTTCAAATATGATTCCACACAGCTCAAAGTGGCTCCCACACAATGATTTTGTAATCACATCGTCGTATCTCCTTTTACCAGGGAAACTTTTAATTCATAGCGGTTCTTCTTAGGTGTCTTCCCTGCCAGCAATGTTTCCAATACAGCAATCGCCTGTTTTGCAATTTCTTTAATCGGCTGTCTGACTGTGGTTATATCAATTAAATTCATATTCACCACATAAGTTCCATCATAGCTCACCGCGCAGAAATCCTCTGGAATTCGTTTCCCAAGCTGTACTGCAGCTTTCAAAAATGCCGTACAGGGCATGTCTGCAGACATCATGCCGTCTATCTCCGGGAATTCCTGCAAAATTGTTTTCGCCATATTCAGATATCCCTCAAAGTCAAAATCATTCCAGCGGACAGACATGCTTCTGCAGGCGATTCCATGTTCTTTTAGTACCCGCTCCAACTCTTCGTGGCATTCAAAAGATAGAACCTTTTTCTTTGACTCTCCGCAGATATGAATTACAGACTTACATCCGCTGGCGATTAACGCTTTTGCGGCAAGCCGCCCTCCCAGACCGTGATTGGAAGCAACCACCGGAATTTGCTGGTTTACCTGATAATCCAGCATCACCAGGGGCTTTTGAAAAGATTCATACTCACTGTCATCCAGACTGTTTACCCCCATAATCACACCATCCACAATATTGGATTTCAGCATATTCATGTACTCCTGCTCCCGTTCCAAATCATCGTCCGTACTACAGAGCATGAGCTTATATCCGATTTCATAAAGTTCTTTTTCCATATACCCTGCAAGGCTGGAAAAAAACGGATGCCGGATATTAGGCACTAACATGGCAATGATTCCTGCCCGCTGGCGAAACATTCCCCTGGCAAGTTCATTGGGAATATAATTTAATTCTTTCATCGCCTGCTCGATCTTCAATTTCGTCTCAGGCGCCACATAGGCGGTACCATTTAACACCCTGGAAACCGTACACGCCGCCACATTTGCTCTTTTAGCCACATCACGAATACTCGCCATAATTAACAACTCCTTATGAAATATGTTTCATTCATTTTAGCACGGGCTGTAAAATATGTAAACAGAATTTAATAGAGGCGCTATCCTACTGCAAAAGTCAAGTGATGGTGGCGGACCAGGACAGGTGATTGGAAGGCTTCACACCGAACTGGTATTTTAACCTTTCCAGGCACCTGTCCTGGTCCGCCCCCTGCTCTTTCCCAAATGCAGTTTATTAATATAAAGCGTTCGCTGTAATACTTTACGAAAACCTTTCTCCCATCTATACCGTTTTCACTACAAATGTGTGTACGGAATGCGCCGGAATCCCAGCAGAAAATTGCCCATCGGAACAGATGCAGGTAAATTCCCGGTCACGATCCATACTGTTCAGCAGGGTAATGACCACTTCTCCGTCGGGATTTTCAAATGCAACTGCATTGGATGTCCAGCACCCGCTGGTTCGGATAACTCTGGCACCGGGTTTTACAAAGTGAGAAAAATGTTTCATCAGGTAAAATTCCGGCTGTAAGGTAAGTTTCCCTGTCTCCGGGTTCACCGTTGCCAGGGAATTCTGAGACCATCCCCAGGTAGAGACTCCCCCTTCTGGCAATGCCATATTCCAGTATGTATAACGCTCTGCACCATGGCGGAAATAATACCACATCTGCATGAAAATATACTCCGCCTGTTCCCATTCATTCAATCCGTCCCCGCACTCACTTTCGGTCTGCATGATATGCATTTGGGGATAACTGGCTTCTATCTGCTCCAGCTGATGTTTGCCGCCCCACTGTACGCCCACGCCTTTTATATATTTTCTGGCTTCCTTGTCTGACAGTATGGTGTTGGCAAATTGATCATAGAATTCATGATAGGGTGCTCCATTTCCGGGCCATCTGAAATCCACAAACGGTCCGTTAATGGTTCCCAGCCAGATCTGGGTATCCAGACCGCTCTTTTCAAACTCCGGTCCTAAATATCCTTTGATAAAATCCCGCATATCGGAACCATACCAGAGACAGGATGGGAATTTCTGATCCGCCATAGGTTCGTTCTGAACATGAACCATATTCACAGGAACCCCCTGTTCTCCATATGCTTTTACAAACTTTACAAAATATCTGGCATAGGCATCCAGCACTTTTTCTTCCATTCGAATTCGTCCATAATTGTAAGCCTTTTTTGTTTTCATCCAGACCGGAGGACTCCAGGGCGATGCAAAAAGACTTAAATCCTTACAATACTTCTGTGCTGCTTTAATAAATGGCAGCGTATATTCTTTATCCCGCTCAATATTGAAATCCTTCAGATCATAATCCCCATCGGTATCATCACAGCTATACCATTCAAGGCTGAAGTCATTAGCGCCAATGGGAACTCTTCCCATATTGAAAGCACAGCCCTCCTCTCCATATAACTCTTTGATAAACGCTTCCGCAGTAACTTTATCTGTTTTTTTCAGAGCGTCCCAACCAAGCTCGTTAAAGCAGCCTCCAAATCCCAGCACTTTCTGTCGGTAGTCCGCCGTAAGCATAAGGGTATCTTCACTTTTGACCGTATGGGACACCTGTGCTTCTTTCCAATAATCACTTTCCCGGCTCATTACATGGGTTATATTTTTCATGATTCGCTTCTCCTTTCCATTATCCATTTTTCTATTTTGATAATCCTAATATAACAATTATCTACTGCATTGAGTAGGTGCAAAGCAAACGAAAAAACAGGTCGATTTTAACTTTTAAAATCGGCCTGTTCCCGTACTGCCTGATGAGATACGTTTTCTTAGCTCTTTTGGCGTACAGCCATAGGCATTTTTAAACATTCTCATAAACAATTTGTAGTTGTAGAAATGGTTTTTTTCCAGGAGATCTTTGATGCAGTAATCGGTATGCAGCAATTCGTTATGGAATCTTTCCATGCGGACTGTATTCAGATATTCCAGAAAGGTAATTCCTGTCTGCTGTTTAAAAAAACGGGAGAAATAAACCTGATTTAAACCTACTGCAGCTGCGATATCATGCAGCATAACTTCTTCCTGGTAATGGGCATTCACATAATCCATAATCTGACGCATCCGAAGCTGATTCTTCTGTGACTTTACCAAGTTTGCTTCATCTTTTCGACTGGAAAAAGAATGGATACAGATGTACAGCAGTTCAAATACCAGGCTGTAGCAGTGAAAAACGTAACCCTCTTCCTTATTCTCATAGGCAAAAAGCAGGTCTTGCAGAAGAAAACGGATTCTTGCCAGCTTTGCCTGAATTGTCTCATCTTCTGCACCCGGGTCTGTTGAAAAATGATAGTGAACCACCTCCGGCATAAACTTTTTAATAAATGATACCGGAATCTGCAGTAAAATCGCCTGGTTCCCGCCAATGCATCTGGTGGAATGGATACTCATAGGGTTAATAATTACAAAATCATTCTCCTGAAGGGTAATCATCCGGCTGCTGTCATGCACTTCCAATGTTCCCTTCACCAGAAATACGATCTCAATCCAGTCGTGAAAATGCTTGGGCACCACACTCCCCTCGTCTATGGAGTATTCAAGGTTTATGTCAATTGCGTCATTGGGTTTTATAAATTCGTGAGTACAGGATTCCACAATCTTTTCTCCTTTGCAGGATTACGGATTCTTACTCATAAATCCGCTAATCTCTTTTGCTGCCGTATTCTGCTGTTCTTCCTGAGAAACAGCCGCTTCGCCGTCTCCTTTTTGTTTCCCGTAGCTGCCAAACTGAGCGTGGTTTCCTCCCGCTATCTCGAATTCCTCATGCTCTTTTGGCATCAGTTTCAGACCTGCTTCAAATTTTTCACGATTCATCACCTGATCCATGCTTCCATACATACTGAGCACTTTCAGGCTGCTGCTGCTTAGATCACTTGCCGGATAAGCACCAAGGAGCACAAGTCCTGCCAGCTTATCACTGTTCTTTGCTGCAAACTCTGCTGCCATGGCACCACCCAGAGAATGGCCTCCCACATACCAGTTTTTAATTGTATCATATGTATCCATATATTCCTCTGCAGCATTCATATCAAAGACAGCCAGATTAAACGGCATTTTTACCAGAATGCAGAGATATCCTTCTTTGGCTATAATCTGCATCAGATCCGCATAAGCCGTGTACTCTACTTTTCCGCCCGGATAAAAGATCAGTGCCGTTTCCGGTTTCCGATCGGCTGGCGTAAAAACGTAACTGTTCCCTTTCGGGGTTATATCCACACCTTTGCTGCCGTCAGCCTGCGCCAGCGCTTCTGTTAGAACAGGATGTTCCGCATGATAGTAACTCCCTGTATAAATAAAAAATGCTCCCGCCATAACTGCCAGCACACTCGCCGTTATTATGGCTATTTTTTTCCATAAACTCATCTTCATTTTGGACTTCATTCTTTATGCCTCATTTTCTGATTTCTTATTCAAAATCCGGTGAATCTCATCTCGTATTTCTTTTATTCTTTTATCTTCAAATTCAGGATGGTCTAAAAACCACTTTACATTCAGCGGGGATGGATGGGGAAGCACAAATGCCGGTTTCCCATTCAGCCGCTGATCCTTAAAAATTAAATCTGTGAATTTGCATTTGGGGTAGAAAAATTCTGCCGCATAACGGCCCACCAGGATATAGATCTCGTTATTTACCAGTTCCATTTCCTTCAAAAGCCACTTTCCGGCACATATCTTCGGGGGCTTTCTGTCTCCTCCTCCCGGCGCTTTTCCAGGGAAGCAGTGAGCTACCGAGACAATATAAAAGAAATCCGGGTTATAAAATTCTTCATCCGTTATGCCGTACCAATCATGACGCAGCTTCTGTCCGCTGGCATCGTTAAAGGGCTTCCCGGTTTCATGTACCTTCCTGGACGGCGCCTGGCTGATCTGCATAATTCTGGCATTCACATTTCCAAAGAGAATCGGGCGGGGTTCATAGCCAAACAGATCCTGACAGGTACGGCATTCCTGTATCTGTCTGCGAAGTTCCTGATAATGCTGTTCCTGTGAAATACGGTCTGTATAATCCTGCATGCCTCCCACCCCTTTTCCTGATAAAAGCACCCTTTCGGGTGCTTATACCTGCCTGATTTTTGGATTTACTGCTTCTTCTCTTACATTGTGCGATTGATTTTGATTCTCCGGTTTCACCTTCTGGGTTACACTATTGAATTCTTCCAGATTTTTCTTTTTATTCTGATGTTCCAGCTCTTTTTTATTCATATCATCACCTCAGTATTACTATGGCTGAAGTGTAGGATATTTATTCAGATATTTTGGAAAAATCACAGATCTTTAACCAGATCATAGCTTTCAGCCAGCATTCTTTTGATATCCTTATCCGGAATCGTTCCATCCAGTATCAGCGAATTCCAATACTTTTTATTCATATGAAACCCTGGAACTACGGATGGAAATGCATTTTGCCAGAATGAAATCCATTCCGGACTGCATTTCACATTCACCCAGACTTGCTGGTTTCTTTCATAAATGTATGCAAAACTTTTTTTATTTTTAACACATCTCATGACGGTCCAGTTATCATCATGAAACGGATAATCTTCATATATACCAGGAAATGTCTTACAATACCGGATGATCTCTTCTCTTGTCTCCATTTCTCTCCTTTTAACAACGCTCTTTCACAAATATTCTTCCTGCCTTTTCTGACAAATCCTATTTTCGCACATTTTGACAAATATTTCAAACACTTTATTCAGAAATCATTTCTTCCATGGTATGCCATCCCAATACCGCACATTTTACCCGTGCAGGCATATGGGAAATATCTTTCAGCGCCGCCGCTTCGTCCAATGCCTCCAGTTCTTCTTCCATCGCTTCCCCTTTGATCATTTTCCCAAATAGTTCAGCCAGTTTCAGTGCCTCCTGTTCTTCTTTTCCAATGATTAAATCCAGCATCATATCTGCGGAAGCCTGGGAAATGGCACATCCGGTACCGGTAAATGTCCCGTCTTTGATTATGCCGTCTTCCATTTTTAACTGCAGCAGAATATCATCCCCACAGCTTGGATTAACACCTCTTAACACCTTTGTGGGGTGTTCCATCTCCACCTTATGAGTTGGATGCAGATTGTGTTCATTTAAAATCTCGGTATACAATTCTCTAAGCCCCATATCCAAGCCACCTCCTTACCTGATTCAAGTTTTCCAGAAAAAGATCTATTTCTTCTTCCGTGTTATAAAAATATACGCTGGCTCTCGCCGTTGCATTCAATTCTAAATATTTCATAAGCGGTTCTGCGCAGTGATGCCCTGCCCGGATTGCAATATGTGCAGAATCCATGATGGAAGCAATATCGTGGGGATGAACATCATCTATGGTAAAGGTCAAAATACCGCTGTGTTCTTCCGGATTCTGGGAGCCGATGAGATGTACATGGGGCATTTTATGGATGCCTTCCATTGCCCTGGCAACTAATATCTCTTCTTGTTTCTGGATTTCCTCATATCCTACTTTCTTTATATAACAGACTGCTGCCTCTAATCCCGCTGCCCCCTGTGCATTTACCGTTCCTGCTTCGAATTTATGGGGGAGGGGTGCAAATACCGCATCCTGCTGGCTCACCGAGTCGATCATTTCACCCCCGGTCAAAAACGGAGGCATTTCTTCTAACAGCTGCTTTTTGCCATACAGTACTCCAATTCCCATAGGACCCAGCATTTTATGTCCGGAAAATGCATAGAAATCAGCATCCAGTTCCTGTACATCCACTGCTATGTGGGGAACCGCCTGTGCCCCGTCCACCAATACAACCGCTCCCATTTTATGGGCATAGGAGATGATCTCCTTCACCGGATTTGTGCATCCGATGACATTGGATACATGGGCGATTCCAACCAGTTTCGTGCGTCTGCTGATCTTGCTCTGCACCTCGGTCCAGGGAATTTTCCCATCCCTGCCGCAATACAGATAAACCAGCTTCGCCCCGGTGCGCTTTGCCACCATCTGCCAGGGAAGAAGGTTGCTGTGATGTTCCAGGATGGATACCACGATTTCGTCACCTTCTTTTATATTCGAAAGTCCATAGCTGTATGCTGCCAAGTTAATGGATTCTGTAGTATTTCTGGTAAAAATTATTTCACAATCGTGCCTGGCTCCGATCAGTTCTTTTACGGCAGTCCTTGCCCGTTCATACGTCTCCGTTGCCTGA
>NZ_JAWYAJ010000124.1:0-4591 GCF_034124845.1 Robinsoniella sp. | reverse complement strand
ATTTCATATATTCAAGAAGTTGTACGAAAGAAAAAATGTCTTACAATTGCAATAATGGATATAGATTTTTTTTCAAATATAAACCAAAAAATAGGGTTTCGGTATGGTAATATAGTTCTTCAGAAAATGGCATGTCTAATGGATAAAGAAAAAGACTTGATAGCTATCAGATACGGAGGAGATGAATTTCTTCTGGTTATTTGTGGATGTGAAGAAGATGAAGCAGCAAATATCATCCAAAACCTAAAGAAAAAAATCAAATCACAAAAACTTATTGATGTTGAGCCGTACCAAAAAGTTCCCATAAAAGTCAGTATAGGAGTTGCTTATTTTAACCCGGATGAGGATAACTGTAACTTACTGATTAAAAAAGCTGAGATTGCATTATCAGAAGCTAAGAAAAAGGGGCGGAATCGAATTGAGTTTATGAAACAACAGGTCTTCCATATCATGAAAGGCCCTGGAATATGTACAACGCTCATAGGTAATGGCATAAGTGGTGACTGTCTGGATGGAGAAGAAGCGTTTACGGCTGGCATAAAAGAACCATATGGTGTTGAAGTGGATCCTGAGCTTGGAATACTGTTTGTGGATCGTTCAAACCATCGGATAAAAACAATAAAAAATGATAAAGTTTATGTTATTGCAGGAAAAGGTACGAATGGTTATTCCGGTGACCAAGATCTTGCAGTTAATGCTGAATTATCTAAACCGAGCGGAGTAACAGTATATAAGCCTAAAGTACTTTACATCGCGGATACGGGAAATCATTGTATAAGAAAGATAGAACATGGAATAATTACAACTTACGCCGGGTGTGGTGTTAGTGGATATTACGGTGATAATGGCCAGGCAGAAAAAGCACTATTAAATCGTCCGGGAGGAGTTGTTGTTGATCATGATGGTAATGTGTATACAAATGATTATGGAAATAATGTAGTCAGAAAGATTGACACGAACGGAATCATTACAACAATTGCAGGTAACGGAGAATATGGCTATGCTGGAGATTCTGGTCCTGCCGTTGATGCCATATTAAATAAGTGTTATGGCCTGTGTGTAGATTCTGTTGGTAAATTATTATATTTAGCTGATTATGATAATCACTGTATAAGGTGTGTTGATTTACATTCAGGGATAATAAATACAATTTGCGGAAACGGCAGAAGGGGATATTCCGGAGACGGTGGATTAGCAGTAAATGCTGAACTGGAAGGACCATTCTGGATGTGCCTGAATCAGAACAGAGATCTATTTATAGTGGATGCTGATGCTAATTGTATAAGAAAAATAAATAATAAAGATAAAATAATCTCTACAGTGGCAGGGAATAAAGAAGCAGGATATATAGATAGTGAAAAAGCTGTTTCGGATATACGTTTTAATATACCAGCTGGTATCGTAAGTGATGGAAACATATTATATATTGCAGATTATGCAAATAATGCAATAAGGAAGGTTGTACTTGATAAAATTTAGTTTACAGTATAAATGATATAATTTATATTGAATTGTGAACTGTTTTATTTGATAGTTAATGCATATGAATCGAAAAAGAATATTAAAAATTACGGCTAATGAAATACTTAGAAACGGTATTAATAAATTCACCTTTCAGAATTTAAGTAATAATACAGGTTTATCGAATCGGATGCTGCATGCATACTTTCCTCTGGGAGAAAAGGAATTAATACTTGATGCAATAGAATATATGGCACAAACCTGGATGGACGATATAGAAAAAAAAATAATATCTGAACCGGAACTGGAACAAAAAATTCAAATACTCATAACGGGATATGCCATGGGAACAGATTTCTTTCCACAATCTCTTTCTACCTATATAGATCTGTGGCATGAGATAAAGAATTCAGAAGATATGTATACCAAGCAAAGGCTGGCATTTATATATTCACTTTATATAAATCATTTTATAGGACTGGTCAGAGATTATTTAAAGCTCACGAATATAACGGAACCAATGCTGAAAGCTTTTGCCACAATCATGACTGGATTAAGTGATGGCATACATATTCAATCATTAATTAGCAAAGAAAATATATCGTTTATTGACCTGCGAAAAGTAATTAACCAAATATCTTTACAGTTTTTATTGGGAGAAAAGCATGAATAAAGTTTTATTGTTATATCCGTCTTTTTTAAATATGGAAGAAAAAATTAAGAAAACGTTGTACACGGATCTGCCTTTATCCATTATCACATTAAGTGCCCAATTGGTCAACCAAGGATATGAAGTGGAAGTAATAGACCAATGCCTTGAAGATTTTGAATATAGGAGCCTGGAGAAAAAATTAAATGGATGTTTTCTTGTTGGAATCAGCGCTATTACTAGTTATCAGATCATAAATGGATTAAAATTTGCGGGAATGATTAAGCAGTATAATAAATCCATAAAAATTGTGTGGGGGGGATGGCATGCCAGCCTTATGCCGGAACAGACAATTCATCATGAGAATGTAGATATTGTAATCAAAGGGCCGGGGGAAGAACAGATTGTAGATGTAGCTGATTGCATTAAGAATCGAAGATCATTAAACTATGTTCCAAATATTTATTTTAAAACCCCAGATGGTGAGATAAAAAAAACACAGGAGAAAATATATGATACATTTCAGCTAAAAAATAATATAACAGATGGATATAAGACTGTAGATGTGGAGCGATATGTACATGCTCAATGGGGAAATCAAAGAGTATTGGGATACGAATCCAGCAGAGGATGCTGCTGTCAGTGTAAGTTTTGTTCCATTGGTTCTTTATATCACGGAAAATGGTATGGTCTTCCGGCAGAGGATGTCTGTCATGATATTTCTTACCTTAAGCGCTGTCACAAAATAGATGCAGTTCATTTCTTCGATAATAATTTTTTTGTTAACAAAAACAGAGCCTTGGAAATTGCAAAGCTATTTAAAGAAAACAAATTGGGAATACGCTGGGATGGCACTATTATTGTCCAGCAATTTCTTTTATACAAGCCTAAGGAAATAGAATTTCTTATTGAGAGCGGTTTATACAGAATTATTGCCGGAATTGAATCAGGCGATCAGGATGTATTAAAGAAGATTAATAAGCACCATAAAAATGAACAGGTTATTGAGTGTGTACGGCGCTGTAAAGAATATGGACTTCTCCCTTCATTTTCATTTATGGTAGGTTTTCCATGGGACCCGGAAGAAGATACAAAGAGAACACTGGAACTGGCAAGTAAATTAAGAAGTATTCACCCGGAAACAGAGATATTGATGTTCATATTCTCCCCTTATTTGGGAACACCTTTGTACGAAACTGCAGTTGCATATGGAATGAGCTTTCCAGATACCCTGGAGGGATGGGCTAAATTTACATATGAAAAAGCAAATACACCCTGGTTATCCAAAAAACTCTGCAAAAAAATTAATCGATATCTCACTTTCTTTGGAACAATTAATCAGTCAGAAAAAGAAAAAGAATTCTTTAATAAATTTCATCAACTTTTATAGACCTAAGAAATATACGTATATTTACTCGAGGAGATAAGATGGAAGAACTATTTGAAATTTCAAATGCACAGAGAAGAATATGGTATTCTCAAAAGAAACATCCTAATTCCTCCTTATATAATATTGGAGGTACGGTAAGAATAAAAGGAATCATTGATATATCTTTTCTTGAAAAAGCAATTAATCAATTTATTTGTGAAAATGATGCTGTAAGATCAGGTTTTTTAGAGCGAGATAATAAGATTTTCATCTATTTCAGAGAATATGAGCCACAGAAAATAGATGTCTTAGATTTTTCTATCGAAAAGGATGCTGAAAAGAATTTTGAATCCTGGATTAACATTTGTATGAATACAGTATTTGAAACGTTTACAGAGCCATTGTATTATTTTGCAATATTTAAAATCAATGAATCTGAAACTGGATATTTTCTGAAGTTTCACCATATTATAGCAGACGGATGGTCTATAAGTATTTTAACGGACCAGATTATCAAAATATATGAATCAAACTTAAATAATGATTCTGAGTATATACCGGATGTATCCAGTTATAAAACTTATATTTCTCAATATGGAACATCCCTCCGTTCAGATAAAATAGTCAAAGCGAGAAAGTTTTGGAAGGATATGTTTAGTACTCTTCCGGAACCATATTTGGATATTGGACAAGAAAGAAAATTAAATGGAAAAAGAAAAAGTTTTCATATTGACAAAATACTGAATCAACAGATAGAAATTTTTCTTGAGAAAAATAACCGTTCTGTAAATGCGCTTTTTATCTGTACTTATTTTATTTACAGGTATAAAAAAAATAGAATTACGGATTCCACGATAGGAATTCCTCTTTTGGGCAGAGATGGAAGAAAACAAAGATCAATATTTGGTAATTTTGTAAATACAATGCCTTACCGATTTTTATTGGATAAACAATTGTCTGTTTTTGAGGTCCTTAAAAAAATATCGGACGATTTGAGAAAATGCTATATTTATCATAATTATCCATTTGATATGTTATGTAAAGAATTGCAAATATATAGACAAGGAGAAACAAAATTATATAATGTATGCATAAATTACTATAATACTAAG
>NZ_JAWYAJ010000123.1:0-16649 GCF_034124845.1 Robinsoniella sp. | reverse complement strand
TGGTTTTTTGGTTCTTCGGATCCGTTACGGCAGTTAATCCACCCGCTTCATCATAAGTATATTTCCAATGTCCGTTTGCTGCATCGGTGATCCCGGTCAGTCTGTCTGTTTTATCATATTGATACTCTGTGGAATAACCGTTCTCATCCGTCTGTTTAACCATGCGGTTTCTGGCATCGTATTCTGCTGTCAGGTAATTACCGTCTGCCAAAATCACTTTTGTCCGGTTCCCGTTTTTATCATATTCAAATCCGGTCACATTCCCCATTGGATCTTTTATGGAGATCATCTGGGACATGGCATTGTAGGAATATTCTGTTTTGTTTCCCAGGGCATCCGCAGCCGCAGTATTGCAGTCTATGACATCATAAGTGTACAGGGTGGTTCCACCAAGTACATCGGTAACAGCGGTTAACCGGTATTTGGCATCGTATACATATTCCTCTTTTAAACCGTTTGGATAAGTTTTAGAAATTAGATTCCCCACCGAATCATAATCCATGGCAAAGGTCTGCCCCAAGCGGTTTGTTGCCCTGGTATTGCGGTGTTCCTGATCATATTCAAACAGTTCAAAGGTATGGTCAAAATAAGTTATTTTTGTCAGCTTGCCAAAGACATCGTACTCATAGGAAGTCCTTCTTCCATTGGTATCCACGGATGCGGCAATGTCCCCAATGGGATTGTATTCCAGACTTGTGAAGGTTCCATCGGAATAAATGATCTTTGTCACCTGATTCAGGGTATCATATTCATAGTTCTCGGTAATCGTATCCACGGTACCGTCTTCTTTGGTTTTGGTAATGGCGCGGCTTAAACAGTTTCCATCTTCGTCATAGGTGAAGCTGCTGGTACTTCCGTTTCCATTTACAGCGGTAAGCACATTGCCTGCACCGTCATATGTAAAGGTCAGGTAAGTACCAATATCATCCGTAATACCGGATAATTTTCCGTCACTTTCATAATTGTAGTTCTTCACATAGCCCATGGGATCTTTTGTCTGGGTTAACTGTCCGTAGGTATTATAACTGATTGTTCCGGTCTGGGTACCATATGCGCTGACCGATGCCAGCTGCCCTTTCGTATCGTATGCATTTTTCATCTCCATTCCCAGGGCGTTTTTGACAGAGAGGATCTTTCCGTCATCGCCGATGGTATAGGTTGTCTTATTCCCCATGGCATCCGTAGTTTCTGTCAGGTTGTCATAGGCATCGTATGCATTTCGGATTACATTCCCCAGTGCGTCGGTTATTTTTACAATGTTCCCCCGCTGGTCAGATTCATATGCGGTGGTATTTCCCATGCGGTCCGTCAGGGTCTCGATTCTGGCATTCAGATCATGCTGCAGTTCCACGCGGCCGCCATTGGCATCCACCATTGCGGTCAGTTTGCCGTTCTCATCATATTCATTTCTGGATACATGAACGCCCCTTGGATCTATAATTTCTATCAGGTAATGCTCTCCGTCATATTGAAATTCCGTTACCCTGCCGGCTGTGTCCGTGACCGACACCAGATCGCCCCTGCCGTCATACGTATATGTCTGACTCTTTCCGGTTGGTCCTGTAATACGGGTGATTCTTCCGGCATTATCCCTTTCAAATACAATGGTCTTCCCATCCGAATGGGTGACCCCGTCTTTTTTAAAGGTTATCTTGTTGCCCGCCTTATCCCGGATTTCTTCAATCCCATTTGCCTTATCAAAAATATAAATGGTGCCGTCCTGTTTGGTGAGCTGGTATTTACTGGGAGCATAGTATTCACCGCTATAGGATAAAATGTTGCCGTAATTCAGAATAAAATCCCTGGATTCTCCGATGGGCGTAAGAACAGATTTCGATTTGCCCTGTGCCTGATAAGAGATGCTGGTAATATACTGAATATCCGTGATCTGCTGCCTTGCCGGAGAGGGACGCATGGAGAACTTTTCAATTTTACCGTTTCCCCAGTCAATGGCAACTTCATGTTTATAGTCTTCTGTTAAAGTATAGGTTGGCAGGAATCCTCCGGATTTCACCGTCCGCCATCCTTTTCCGGGAATGCCGCTTTCGGTTAAGGACGCACTGTTCATGGTCAGACTCCAGCCATATCCAAAGTCTCCGCTGACCTGCTTTTTACGGCTGTCATACCCCCGCTTTACCGTAAGGGGGAAATGGTGCACCGGAATATCCATATCCAGAAACTCCGTTGAAAAATTCCCATATTTGATTGCCCCCTCAACAGAGACGGAAATCTCACTGACCTTTTTATCCGCTTCCTTTTCACCATAGACTGTCAGACGGATATTATAAAA
The DNA here is from genome assembly GCF_034124845.1 of Robinsoniella sp. NCBI lineage: Bacteria > Bacillati > Bacillota > Clostridia > Lachnospirales > Lachnospiraceae > Robinsoniella > Robinsoniella sp. The sequence goes on along the minus strand of NZ_JAWYAJ010000123.1, from coordinate 14,359 downwards.
ACCATTTACCAGAGCGGTGGTATCTAAGGTGCCAAGCACACCTCCGGTAATCAGATTTTCTCCTCTGGCGAATTCAAAATACTGCTTTTCTTCTTCTTTTTTTGACACATCAAAAGCATCATTTGCTATGGCGTATTCCAGGGTATAGTGTGTAATACCAGTGCCGCTTACGGTACCTTTGATATCCGTTGGTTTGGTTATTACTGCTGCAACAGACGGAGAAGTGATCGTTGCCACAGCAGAAAAAGCCGCTTTTGCCGCTGCACGGTCTTTACGGGAGGAGATACCTTTTTCAGACGCCGGTTGCGTCTCATGTTCTTCTGTGCCGGATATCATATCTGTAGAATCGCGATCAGATGGTTCTGCTTCTATACTGTTCTATGGCTGGTTTTCTAAATTCTCACCGGCAGCTTTTGACAACTCTTCCGTCATCTCTTCTTGCTTGGGTTCTTCCTGAACTCCTTCCTGGGCTTCTTCCTGGACTTTTTCCTGAATTCCTTCTATAAAATATACTTTCTCAAGATATTGTCCATCCTGATCAAAGAACTTCAGATTCAACACATTCCGTCCTTCTTCTGTCAGGGAAAAAGTAATTTGATTTTCGTCATCCATTGTAAGATCGTCTCCGTTCAGGGAAGCTTTTATATAAGCAATCTCTTCGCCGCCGGAATATTCTATTTTTGTATGGTATATTTCACCTGTCCTGAGCTGCTCGGGAAATATTGTTTCCACCTGAACATTAGTTTCTTTCTGTAACTCCTCTTTTTGTAACTCATCTTTTTGCATCAGATCAATCTGTTCTGGATTATTCTGCATTTGAGCGCCCTGACTCATTTTAGATTCTGCCGGATCAGATAACCGGATCTCTGTTTGCAGCTGAGGTGCCGCAGCAACCGGCACGTTAATGGAACTTGTCAGAATTGCTGCAGACAATAAAAAGCTTAAGTATCTTCTGAATTTTCTCTTCATAACACACATACTCCTTTACTCCGTTGTTGTTGTATATTGTTTTTAGTTTCGCCCGGGATGCAGCGGACCTCCTTTCTGGCTGCGGCATTAATACCTATTTCATCCCTTTATAATGACTGTTTTGGATATCTATATTATACGTTATTAAAGTGCTGTAAACGATGCAATGTATTGAACATCACGATTTCAGTCACGAAAAATGAAAGCTTGTATATTGCATAGTGAATGTTAAAAAATATCCCCCGTACGGGCTTGTGAAGGAAGTTTTTTACTGATATACTCTCAATACATATTGTAAAAAAGTATCAGTTTTTGTAATTTGTTTTTCAGATTGATTCTGGAAGATAGAAGTGACATTATACATAACAACGGAAGGAAATGAAAAAATGAAAAAAAGAATCGTCAGTATCTTATGTACATGCTGTATGGTAATCGGGCTTACCGCCGGTTGCGGTGCATCGAACAGCGGAAATGAAACCAATGCCCAGACCAGTGCAAAAACAGAGAGTTCCAGTGAAGCAAAGGCTGCAGATGAAACTCAGGCGCCTGCTGAGACTGTAAAGGGGTCGGAAGCAGCTGAGACAACGGCAGACAGTAAGGATTCGGTTGTGGTGACTATGCCAACCACATCGGAACCGGAGTCCGGCTTTGACCCGGCGTATGGCTGGGGAGCAGGGGAACACGTACATGAGCCTTTAATTCAGAGTACATTGACGGTTACCACTACGGACTTAAAGATTGACAAGGATCTGGCTACGGATTATTCAGCAAGTGAAGACGGAATGACCTGGACCGTAAAAATCCGGGATGATGTTAAGTTTACCGATGGTGAAAAGCTTACGGCGAAGGATGTTGCATTTACCTATAATAATGTAAAAGAAAAAAGCTCCGTGAACGATTTTACCATGTTAAAAGAAGCGGTAGCAGTGGACGATACGACCGTGGAATTTAAAATGGAAAAACCATTTTCTATCTGGCCTTACACAATGGCAATTGTAGGTATTGTTCCGGAACACGCTTATGATGAAAATTACGGACAGCATCCAATCGGGTCCGGACGCTACATCATGAAGCAGTGGGATAAAGGCCAGCAGGTAATCTTTGAAGCAAATCCGGATTACTATGGGGAAGCGCCCAAGATTAAAAAGGTAACGGTTTTATTTATGGAAGAAGAAGCAGCGCTTGCGGCAGCTCAGGCAGGACAGGTCGATGTGGCACATACGGCAGCTTCCTATGCTGACCAGCAGATCGGCGGATACAACCTGTTATCAGTGGCAAGTGTAGATAACAGAGGATTTAACCTGCCAGCTACAAAGCCGGAAGAAAAAGACGGTGTCACTTACGGAAGTGATGTGACATCAGATATTGCAGTCAGAAAAGCAATTAATATCGGAATTGACCGTGATGAAATGATTCAGAATGTGTTAAATGGTTACGGAACACCTGCATACAGCGTATGCGACAAGATGCCATGGTATAATGCAGATGCTCAGGTAACATATGATCTGGAAGGTGCAAAGAAGATTCTGGATGACGCAGGCTGGAAAGAAGGCAGTGACGGAATCCGTGAAAAAGACGGTGTCCGCGCAGCATTTACTTTAATGTACAGCACCGGAGATTCTGTGCGCCAGGCTTTGGCTGAAGACATGAAGAACCAGTTAAAAGAATTGGGCATGGATATCACCACAGAAGGAGTAGGCTGGGATGTGGCTTATGACAGAGCGCAGTCAGATCCGCTTGTATGGGGATGGGGTGCCCACACACCAATGGAACTTTACAATATCTATCATTCCATGCCGGATACAGGACTTGCGCAGTATTCTCCTTATGCAAATGAAAAGGTAGACAAATATATGGATGAAGCTTTAAAAGCATCCAATCTGGAAGATTCCTATGAACTGTGGCAGAAAGCACAGTGGGATGGAACAGACGGCATTACCCAGGACGGAGACATCCCATGGATCTGGTTATGTAATGTAGACCATCTTTATTTTGTAAGAGACGGTTTAACGGTAGCAGACCAGAAAATTCATCCTCATGGACATGGTTGGTCGATTGTAAATAACGTTGACCAGTGGAGCTGGCAATAATCAGCAAGTCAAAAACCCCGCTGCAAGCAACGGAGTTTTTAACCCTCGCGGCAGTCGCCAAATGGACGCGCCAGCGTCTCTGATTGGCTCGATGCTCGCGGGAATAAAATAAGCAGTGAAAAGGTTGCTCTGCCGATCCGGAAAATACCGGATTAGCAGGACAACCTTTGGTGCATTTTGAAAGGACTAAAGAGTTGAAGAGGAATTGTATATTTATAGGTAAAAATTTGATACGGATGATCTTGCTTCTGATCGCCGTAAGTATTGTTGCATTTGCATTAATCAGCGCCTCACCTATTGATCCTCTCCAGGCAAACGTAGGACAGGCGGCACTTGGAAGCATGAGCCAGGAACAGATTGCAAAATTACAGGAGTACTGGGGCGTAGGCCAGCCTCCGGTAGAGAGGTACCTTTCCTGGGCAAAAGATTTTGTAAGAGGTGATATGGGAACCTCTCTTTTATACCGCCAGAGCGTAGCCGAGGTCATTGGGGTGAAGCTGGGGAATTCGCTGTTTCTGATGATTATGGCGTGGGTTATATCCGGGGTACTGGGATTCTTTTTAGGCGTTGCTGCCGGTATGAACAGAGGAAAGGCAGTGGATAAAATAATCAAAGGATATTCACTGATCGTAGCCAGTACGCCTGCTTTCTGGCTGGCGCTGGTACTGCTGATGATATTTGGCGTATGGCTGAAAGTGCTGCCCATTGGCTTAAGTGTGCCCATTGGGGTAGAAGCAAGCGGAGTTACCTTCCTGGACAGGGTTCAGCATGCAATTCTGCCGGCTGTTACGTTAAGCATTACCGGTATTTCCAATATTGCCCTGCATACCAGGGAAAAAATGATTGATGTCTGTGAAAGTGATTATGTAATGTTTGCAAGAGCCAGAGGGGAAAGTAATTTCAGTATCTTCCTGCACCACGGATTCCGGAATGTGATTCTGCCTGCAATTACACTTCAGTTTGCAGCCATCAGTGAAATCTTTGGGGGTTCCGTGCTGGTAGAACAGGTATTTTCCTATCCGGGACTTGGGCAGGCTGCCGTTACGGCGGGGCTTGGAAGCGATGTGCCGCTTCTGATGGGAATAGCGGTGATCAGTGCCATCTTTGTGTTTGGAGGGAACTTTATAGCAAATGTACTGTATACAGTGATTGATCCCAGAATCAGAAAAGGGGGTCAAAAATAATGGAGACAGCAATGACATATGGAAATAAAAAGAGAATCAACCAGAGGAAAATGACGCTGATCATTTTTGTGGCAGCTGTCACCTTTCTTCTGGCAGTGGCAGTAGGTGGTATTTTTTGCGGGGAAGCAGCCCAGGAAACGGACTTTTCCAGAAAAAATATGATGCCGGGTTTTCAGTATCTGTTTGGAACAGACTGGCTTGGCAGGGATATGTTTGTCCGCACAATTAAGGGGCTGTCTATGAGTATTCTCATTGGAGTCTGTGCTGCTTCCGTAAGTGCACTTTTTGCATTGGTACTGGGCGTTGCGGCGGCAACTCTTGGAAGAAAGGTAGATGCAGTAATTACCTGGTTTATTGATCTGATTATGGGAATTCCCCATATGCTGCTGCTTATTCTGATCTGTGTAGCCCTGGGAAAAGGCCTGACCGGGGTCATAGTAGGCGTAGCCCTGACACACTGGACTTCTCTGGCAAGGGTAATCCGCGCGGAGGTTATGCAGTTAAAAGAGAGCCAGTATATCAAAATAGCGGAAAAGCTGGGGCACAGTAAATTTAAAATTGCAGTGAAGCATATGCTCCCTCATCTGGTACCGCAATTTCTGGTGGGACTGATACTTTTGTTCCCCCATGCAATCCTGCATGAATCAAGCATCACATTTTTAGGGTTTGGGCTGTCAAACGAACAGCCGGCTATCGGAATAATTTTATCGGAAAGCATGAAGTATCTGGTAACCGGAAAATGGTGGCTTGCTCTGTTTCCGGGAGCTATGCTGGTCTTAACCGTAGTGCTGTTTGATGTGGCGGGAGAGAGTCTTCGAAAAATAATAGATCCGGCAAGTGCCCAAGAGTAACAATATAGCAAAAAGAAATCTTATAAAGCGGGTGAAAAATATGGAAGAAACGAAAAAAACAATATTGGAGATTCGAAACCTCTCTATTTCATTTACACAGTATGACAGAGGTTTTCATCAAATTGACCTTCCGGTAATCAAGGACTTAAATGTCCGGATCCGGGAAGGGGAGATGGTAGCAGTGGTAGGGTCCAGCGGTTCCGGTAAAAGTCTGCTTGCCCATGGAGTACTTGGCATTCTTCCTTACAATGCCCATATGGAAGGCCAGATGGTATACCAGGGGGAAGCTTTGACTCCTGAGCGGACGAAAAAGCTCAGGGGAAATGAAATTGTTCTGGTTCCACAGAGCACTTCTTATCTGGATCCCCTGATGAAGATCGGACCGCAGATCCGAAAAGGAAAGAGGGATAAAGCCCTGAAAAAGAAAACGGCGGATATATTGAAACGCTATTCCCTGGATCCGGCTATAGACGGCTTGTATCCATTTGAATTATCAGGCGGGATGACCAGGCGTACATTGATTTCTACTGCCCTGATGGGGACACCAAAGCTTGTAATCGCCGATGAACCCACGCCCGGACTCCACTTGTCGGTTGCGAAGCGGGCTATGGAACATTTTCGGGAGCTGGCGGACCAGGGGGCTGGTGTATTGCTCATTACCCATGATCTGGAACTTGCACTGGAAGTTGCGGACCGGGTTGTGGTATTCTATGCCGGAACGACTATTGAAGATGCACCAGCAGCGGATTTTCGCAGAGAAGACACCTTGCGGCACCCTTATTCAAAAGCGCTCTGGCGTGCCATTCCCGCTAACGGATTCCAGTTTATAAAAGGAGTCCAGCCTTACGTAAAGGATATGCCGGCAGGATGTCCATTCGGTCCGCGATGTGAATATTTTGGAGAAAAGTGCAAAGGGGAAATCCCTTATCAGAAATCCGGGAACGGGTATGTGCGCTGTGTGCGAAAAGATCTGATCCAATATAAAAAGACAGAAGAAACATACAAAGATGCAGTGGGAGAGGGGGCATAAAATTGGTACTTAAGGCTGAAAATATCTCTTTCCGGTATGATAAGAACAGTCGGGAGATTTTCCGGGACTTTAATCTGGAGGTGCACCAGGAGGAAGTGGTTGGGCTGGTGGCGCCAAGCGGTTTTGGAAAAACAACCCTTTGCAAAATATTGGCTGGATACATGAAGCCGGATACCGGTGGGGTATATCTGGATGACAAGCCGCTGTTTCACATGCGGGGCTGCTGTCCGGTACAGATGATCTGGCAGCATCCGGAGCAGGCAGTTAATCCCAGGCTTCGGATGGGAGAAGTGATAAAAGAAGGTGACCAGGTCGACCCTGCGGTGATCCGGGGGTTGGGGATAGAGGAAGACTGGATGAACCGTTTCCCGGCTGAATTGTCAGGCGGGGAGCTTCAGCGTTTCTGTATCGCCAGGGCTCTTGGGAAGAGCACCCGTTTTTTACTGGCAGACGAGATCAGCACCATGCTGGATCTGATTACCCAGAGCCAGATCTGGAACTTTCTGCTGGATGAGAGCAGACGCAGAAAAATTGGACTTATTGCAGTAAGCCATAGTGAAGCACTGCTGGATGCGGTTTGTACCAGGCAGGTTATGCTGGAGAACACGCTCTAGAGCGTATTTTTAAGCTGTTTTGCGGCAGCAGTCTCATTACAGCATCAAATACAAAAAAGGAATATCCCGAAGCTTTCCAGCTTCCGGGATATTCCTTTTTTGCTTAGCATAATTTATACGCAAATCTGATTAAAAGCCATTGTCAGACAATACAGACTCTGCCTTTTTCGTATCATCCACTACACATAAAACAACATAATTACCTGCAGATTTTACAATAGCGGAATCCAGTTTTGCGGCTTCCGTGGTATTGTAAGTAGCAAACAGTTTAGACTGGTTGGTTGCCCGGTTCTTAAACAGGGTTTCTACCTCAGAAACATAAGAACTGTCTTTACATTTTACAATAGCAACTTCACACGCAGTGGTAGCAGAGCTTAAATATGCTGTGCTTTCTTCTATTTTATCCATATCCACAAAGTAAGTGGAAGCCAGGATATCTGCGGATACCTGTGAAAGCTTGTCGGAGGTGATAGCCTGGCTTTGGATTTCTTCCGCCAGTTTATTGATATCTACATCAATATCTTTATCTTTGCCTCCTGAGCAGGCTGTGAGTGTAAGCATCATAAAAATTGTTATAAAAACCAAACGTAAGTATTTCATAGTTTTCTCCTTTAGACTTGATTTAGATCTTGTGTTTCTGCTGTTTCGGTTGCTTCTGTTACAGGTGTTGTTTCACTACCTTCTGTGGATGGGCTGTTCCCGGTTGTTCCGGAGCTGCCTGTATCACTGATATAATGGGATTTTGTATAGTCAAGCCACATTTTCAGATATTCTTCATACATATGTACGCCATCAGAAGTTGCACCCTTAGTCAGGGAGCCGTTGCCATCGGACAGTACTTCGTTTAAATTGAGGTAATGGTATCCCTTTTCCTTACAGATTTCCAGGATTTTTTCATTTGCCGTGTCAACATTCTTATTATTTACATAGTCAAACTCGGTTAGGTCTTCTTCTACATATACAACGGAATAGACATAGATGATTGCGTCCGGCTGAATCGTCTGGATATCTCCCAGAACCTTGATGTAGGTTTCTTTGAAGGAATTAAAATCATAGGTACCCAGTTCATTGGTACCGATCATCATGTAGACCTTCTTGTAAGGAGCCTTCTTCAGAGCGTCAAATACGGTGATATTACCGGAGGCAGTAGCAATATAAGGCGTGTCATAAATATCTTCCAATTCCATGCCCACAGCGGTCAGAAAAGCACCCTGGGTAATGCCGGATTGGTTTTTAAATCCTTCCATACGGGAATCGCCGATAAATACCGCATCAGCAAAATAGGAATCATCTACAGGCGTTGCAGCTTTTGGAACCACCACATCAGCATATGCAGCTGGTATTGTGCTGTCCGTCTGAGCCTGGGATTCGGTTTGTGCAGGTGTTTTTTCAGTAACCGGCGTTTTTTTCTGTGATTCAGATTGTGCTTCTGACGATCCCTTATTCTGCGCCAGTTCTTCCTGGGCTAATACTTCATCTACTTCAGTCTTGATACGCTGTGCCAGACTGTCTTTCGAAAAAAGGCTAATCAGACTCTTGCCCTCGAAAACGACAAGTACGATCACGATTAGCGTCAGTACATTAATAACAAGACCGTTATTCGGTTTTTTACGCCGCATCCCCGGTCTTTTCTTTTGTTCTCCCATATATAACCACCTTATTAAAAAATTGTTTGTCTTTTGCCCTACTCTATTATATAATAAATGCGATAATTGTAAATACCTTTTTAGAAAATTAAAAAATGTTAATAAGTCCATAATATTTAAAAATAAAGTGAGTAAGGAGTAGCAAATGGTTTTCAGCAGTATATTATTCATGTTTCGATTCCTGCCGGCAGTACTTATCCTGTATTATATTGCGCCCAGGAAGATACGAAATACTATCTTATTTTTATTCAGTCTCTTTTTTTATGCCTGGGGTGAGCCTAAATATGTATTCTTAATGCTCTTTTCCATTACCATGGATTTTACCTTCGGACAGCTGATTGGCAAATACAGGGAAATGGGCGATCTGAAAAAGGCGAAGCAGTTTTTATTAATATCAGTTTTTGCCAATCTGGGAATTTTAGGATTTTTTAAATATGCAGATTTTATCATCGGTTCTGTAAATGGTGTATTTGGAACCGGCATACCGCTTCTGGGAATCCCCCTTCCTATCGGGATTTCGTTTTTTACTTTCCAGACCATGTCTTATACCATTGATGTATATCGAGGAGTTACCAGGGTTCAGAAAAACTGGATCAACTATGGTACCTATGTATCTATGTTTCCACAGCTTATTGCAGGCCCGATTGTGCAGTACAAGACGATAGCAAAGCAGATGCGGGACCGCAGGGAGAACAGTGATGATTTCGTGGCGGGCATTCACCGGTTCATGATTGGCGTGGGAAAGAAAGTATTACTTGCTAATAATATAGGAAAGCTTTGGGATACCATTTCTGCAATGCCTGCAGGGGATCTGCCTGTGGCTACTGCCTGGCTTGGAATACTGGCATACACTTTCCAGATCTATTATGATTTTTCCGGATATTCCGATATGGCTATCGGTCTTGGTAAAATGTTTGGTTTTCATTTCCTGGAGAACTTTAACTATCCGTATGTATCTAAGAGCATTACGGAGTTTTGGAGAAGATGGCACATTTCCCTCAGCTCCTGGTTTCGGGAATACGTCTACATTCCTCTTGGAGGCAACCGTAAGGGTGCGATCAAGCAGGTGCGCAATATCCTGGTGGTATGGCTGCTTACCGGAATCTGGCATGGTGCCAGCTGGAACTTTGTCATGTGGGGCGTATATTACGGTCTGCTGCTGCTTATTGAGAAGTTCGTGTTAGGAAGATTTTTAGAAAAGCTGCCGGGCGTGATACGGATTTTATACTCCATGTTCTTTGTTATGATTGGCTGGGTAATCTTTGCATTTGATGATCTGAAAAAAGGTTTTTCCTACATAGGAGCTTTGTTTGGCGGTCATGGACAGGTATTATTTAACCAGGAGAGTATTTATCTGCTGTATAACAACGGTGTGTTGCTCGTGCTTCTGATTCTGGGAGCTACGATGTTACCCAAGCTGACAGCGGAAAAATGGCTTGCATGCCTGAAGAACAGGCAGTGGGTATGTGTGTTGTTAAAAAGTATCTTTTATTTGGGGATATTTATCATATCCGTGGCATATCTGGTGGATGCAACCTATAACCCATTCTTATATTTCAGGTTTTAGAGGGGTATCAATATGAGCAAAAAACAAAATTGGACAATCATTATAATATTTTTAATTCTGATATTCGGATTTACCATCGCTACAATGCTGAAGCCGGATACGGGATTTTCTGAAAAAGAAAACAGGGAACTGGCACAAAAGCCGGAGATTTCTCCGGAACGCATTTTTAATGGAAGTTATACGAAGGATTATGAAAAATACCTGACGGACCAGTTTGTGCTGAGGGATGCCTGGATTGGCTTAAAGACCCAGGTGGAACGGGGGACGTTTAAACAGGAGATTAATGATATCTATTTTGCAAAAGATGGGTATCTCATTGAAAAGCACACCGGAAGCTTTACAACGGATACGGCGCTTCGGAATATCCAGGCGCTAAAAGGATTTATGGAAACAGCGGTGCAAAAATTCGGACCCGGTCATGTAAAAGCCATGATTGTTCCCAATGCCGTTGACATTCTGAGGGAAAAACTGCCGCCTTTTGCAAGTCCGGCAGAAGAAAAAGATTATCTGGAAAAAGTGAAAGAGGCATTGCCAGGAGATACTTACTTCGACTGTGAAAAGGTTCTAAGGGAACATAAGGACGAGGAGATCTATTACCGCACCGACCATCACTGGAAAACCCTGGCGGCATTTTACATGTATGAGGCATGGGCAAAGGAAATTGGGATTACGCCTCTGTCTAAAGATGATTACCGGATCGAAACGCTTACAAAGGATTTCCTGGGAACCATCGAATCAAAGGTAAACTGCCGGGTACAGAGCGATTCCATCGAAGCGTTTATCCCGAAGAAAGAAGTTCCCTATGTGCTAAATTATAATCATTCTCAGGAGATACGCAGAGATCTGTATGATCGGTCCTTTCTGGATAAAAAGGATAAGTATGCGGTATTTTTTGGAGGGAACCAGCCGGTTATAGAAGCCAATACGGAGTCTAAGAGCGACAGGAAGCTGCTGGTGATCAAGGATTCCTATGCACATTGTTTTGTACCCTTTGCGTTTTCTGATTTTTCAGAAGTGGATATGATAGACCTCAGGTATTTTAATGAAAGCCTGAAGGACTATATGAATGCAAGAAATTATACGGATGTTTTATTCTTATACAATGCTTCCGGATTTGCGGAAGATCCAAGTGTCATGAAATTAGGTAACTAATAAATAAAATCAATTATTCACTTAAATATAAAATATAAATAATGATAAAAAATCAAATCGAGGAGGTAATGACTATGAAAATGGGGATTTTAGGAGCTGGAAATATTGGAGGTGCAATGGCAAGAACCATAGCGGGTATGGACAAAGTAGAAGCATATGCCGTGGGAGCCAGAGATCTTGCAAGAGCAGAAGCGTTTGCCGCTCAGTATCATTTTACAAAAGCTTTCGGGTCATATGAAGAAATGCTTTCGGATCCGGAGCTGGAACTGGTATATGTAGCAACGCCCCATTCCCACCACTACGAACACGTGAAGCTCTGCCTGGAGCATGGGAAGCATGTATTGTGTGAAAAAGCATTCACCGTGAATGCAAAACAGGCTGTGGAATTATTTGAAATGGCTAAGAGCAAAAACCTGCTTTTAACGGAGGCGATCTGGACGCGTTATATGCCAATGCGCAAAACCCTGGATGAGATTGTTGCAAGCGGTGTGATCGGGGAAATAACATCCCTTACGGCAAATCTGGGATATGTGGTAGGACATCTGCCCAGAATGCAGGAGCCTGGACTTGCGGGAGGAGCTTTGCTGGATCTGGGTGTTTATCCCATTAATTTCGCTTCCATGGTATTTGGAGATAAGATTAGAGAAGTATCTTCTTCAGCGGTTTTGACAGAATCAAAAGTGGATGCGGTAAACAGCATTACCCTGATCTATGAAGACGGGAAAATGGCACAGCTTCACAGCAATATGATGGCGGCAACGGACAGACGCGGTATGATTTACGGTGATAAAGGGTATATTGAAGTACAGAACATTAATAACTGCGAGGGAATCCGTGTATTTGACACCAATCACAAGCTGATTGCCGAATATGAGACGCCAAAGCAGATTACCGGTTACGAATATGAAGTGGAAGCATGTATGGAAGCTATGGCAAAAGGGGAGCTGGAATGCCCGCAGATGCCTCATAAGGAATCCATACGTATCATGGAACTAATGGACAGCCTCCGTGCACAGTGGGGCGTGAAATATCCGAACGAATAAGGAGGTTGCAAAATGAGTTGCGCAGATAAAATATTTATAGATATGTGTCAGGACATTATTGATAACGGTGTCAGCACCGAAGGGGAGAAAGTCCGCCCGCACTGGGAGGATGGGACTTCGGCATATACTATCAAACGATTTGGTGTAGTAAACCGCTATGACCTGAAAAAGGAATTCCCGGCACTAACCCTGAGAAGAACAGGACTGAAAAGTGCATTTGATGAACTGCTTTGGATCTGGCAGAAAAAGTCCAATAATATTCATGACCTGAACAGCCATATTTGGGACAGCTGGGCGGACGAAGATGGTTCCATCGGGAAAGCTTACGGCTATCAGATGAGTGTGAAACACCAGTATAGGGAAGGTATGATGGATCAGGTGGACCGGGTCATTTATGATTTGAAAAACAATCCCTACAGCCGCAGGATTATGACTAACATCTATGTACATGCAGACCTGCACGAGATGAATCTCTATCCCTGTGCTTACAGCATGACATTTAATGTGACGAAAGAAAAAAATGAAGACAGACTGACCTTAAATGCCATCTTAAATCAGCGCTCCCAGGATGTACTTGCTGCAAATAACTGGAATGTATGCCAGTATGCACTTCTGGTTCATATGATGGCGCAGGTATGCGGTATGAATGTGGGAGAGTTTGTCCACGTAATCGCAGACGCACATATTTATGACAGGCATATCCCGGTGATCAAAGAGCTGATACAGCGTGAGACTTTTGAAGCTCCGAAAGTATGGCTGAATCCGGAAGTTAAGGATTTCTATGCATTTACGGTTGATGATCTCCATGTGGAAAATTATGTGACCGGACCGCAGATTAAGAATATACCCATTGCGATTTAGAATCGGGAATAATGCCGTATAAAAAGGATCAGGAGGCTGGTTTGAAACAAAAATCGTTTCAAACTTTCTATTAACGCAGTACCGCAGACCTGTCTGCGGTATGCAGGAGGTGCAAATATGAATTTTATAGTAGCAGTAGATAAGAACTGGGGAATCGGACATGACAATAAGCTTCTGGTGAGCATACCGGCGGATATGAAATTCTTCCGCCAGACAACTACAGGGAAAGTAGTTGTCATGGGCAGAAAGACGCTGGAAAGTTTTCCAAACGGCTTGCCGCTTAAAAACAGAACGAATATTGTATTGACCGGCAATCTGGATTATAAAGTGAAAGATGCTGTTATTGTACACAGTATGGATGAACTTTTAGAGGAGTTAAAAAAATATAACAGCGATGATATCTACGTTATTGGGGGAGACAGCATTTACCATCAGATGCTTCCTTATTGCAGCGTGGGTCATGTAACGAAAATCGACCATGAGTATGTAGCCGATTCCCGTTTTCCGGATTTAGATAACATGGAAGAGTGGGAAGTGACTGGTGAAAGTGAGGAACAGACTTATTTTGACCTGGAGTACACGTTTGTAAGGTATGAACGGAGAAAAAGCTGATGCAGCGGCAAACCTTCATGCATTAAATGAAGAAATTTACGTCTCTGTCTTGACAAGCTGTAAGAAAAGTAGAATAATGGGAAGAAAAATAATATAAAAAAGCTTTCAGGGAAGGATGAGAAAAATGTTAGATATCAAAATCGAGAAAACTATGAATCCGAAACCAATTCCAGGACCGGAAAATCCGTTGGTATTTGGTACCATTTTTACAGATCATATGTATGTAATGGAATATAGTACGGAAAAAGGATGGCATGATCCTGCGATTATGCCCTATCAGCCTATTACATTGGATCCATCCGCTATGGTGTTTCATTATGGTCAGGAGATGTTTGAGGGCTTAAAAGCTTATAAAACAGAAGACGGCAGAATCCTGTTATTCCGCCCGGATAAAAATGCAGAAAGAGCTGTTAACTCTAACAGAAGACTGATGATTCCGGAGATTCCGGTGGATGACTTTATTAACGGAGTGAAGACACTGGTAGAATTAGATCAGGCGTGGATTCCTACAAAAGAAGGGACTTCCCTTTATGTCAGACCATTTGTAATTGCAACAGATCCTTTCCTGGGAGTGCGTCCGTCTCATACATACAAATTCATTATTATATTATCACCGGTAGGAGCTTACTATCCGGAAGGGCTGAATCCGGTTAAGATCTGGATTGAAGATGAGTTTGTAAGAGCAGTTCGCGGCGGTATCGGGGAAGCCAAAGCCGGCGGTAATTATGTAGCGTCTATGG
>NZ_JAWYAJ010000122.1:7843-15566 GCF_034124845.1 Robinsoniella sp. | reverse complement strand
AATGGATGATAACATTTCTGCGGGAAATATTGCACTTGGCAATACGAACGGACAGGGAAGCTACGGCGGACTTGTGGGCAGAAGTGAACAGGGTAAACTGAGTATCAAAGATTCAGCGGCTTCAGGCAGCATCCAGCAAAATGGAAGCAATCCGGCTAATACACTGGGAACGTCCATTGGAGGAATCATCGGTGAACTGAATGAGGCAGCAGAAGTAAAACTGAAAAAAGTAACAGCCGGAAGCTATGATGATACAGATCCGGACAGCCAGACAAAGCTGTTTGTTCAGAATACAGACAGGCATATGTTAAGTCTGGGTGGTGTGATTGGAAAAGCAGCGGCATCCGATAACAGCGCCAATGTGATTACTTTGCAGGGAGTGACCAATAACAGCAATTTATTCCTGGAGAAACCTGCGACAGAAAGTAAACTTGGCGGAATCATAGGACATCTGAATGGGTATACCGTAAACATGAAAAATACCGTGAATATCGGTAACCTTGAAGTAACGAAGCTGGGTGATGAATCAGTGCTTTACAGCGGCGGATTTATCGGAAAAGCGGAAAATGGAAATGTCCATATGGAAGACAGTGATGATACTGAAAACAGTAACGTCAGAAATACCGGTAATACAGTTATTGATCTGGAAGTACAGAATCCAAAGGCTGATACCTTTGCACCTGGCACCGTTTATAGTGCCGGAGCAGTGGGATATGCGGCTGATACCACGTTGGTACTGTATGGTTTGAGAAACGAAGGTAATGTAGAAGTAACAGGTGAAAACCGACATGCTAATTTCTACGGAGCAGGAATTGCAGCCTATGCGGCAGATAACGCACATCCAACACAGCCTCCAACTACACGTTTCATCGTACAGAATGCACTGAATCAGGGGAATATCCAGGATAACCGGGATAAATCTGATCCGGATGAAGTGCCGGCAAGGGCAGACGGAATCGCAAAAGCCGGTGGAATTGCAGCAGAGATCCTCTATAAGAGCGGCGTGGATATAACTTATAATCACAATGCAGGAGGAATCAAAGCGGATATGGCTGCAGGTATTGTCCATACTCTGGATGAAGACAGTCTTCCGTTCAGTACGGTAAGATACAACATCAACGTAGGAACCATTGATGCAGGAACGCATGAAAACGGAGCGGATATAACCGCAATGTGGCAGCTTCCGGTAAAAGTGGATGTAAACGGAGATGAGTATAACGGACGGGGCGAGAAATTGACAACAGCTCCGCCGGATGAAGGAGAAGGGGATGCCGAAACCCCGGAAACTACATCTGTAAAAGCAAAAAAACAAAAAAATAAGGCAGATAAAAAAGCTGAAAAAGCGGAAACAACAACTGAGACAACCGCGCAGACAACAGAAAGCCCCGCTGAGAAGCAGACCGGGCAGGACACAGATAGCGAAAAAGAAACAAAGAAGCTGGCTTCTGATGAAAGTGCAGCCGAAACAAAGAAAATACCGGAAACAGAAGATGTAAAAGATACAAAAAAAGCATCCGAAACAGAAAGTATGAAGGAAACGAAGGCAGTACCGGAGACGGAGAGCCAGACAACAGCTAAGAAGGCGCCGGAGACGGAAAGCCAGACAGCAGTGAAGAAGGCACCGGAAAGGGAAAGCCAGACAGCAGTGAAAAAGGCACCGGAAACGGAAAGCCAGACAGCAGCTAAGAAGGCATCGGAGACGGAAAGCCAGACAGCAGTGAAAAAGGCACCGGAAACCGAGAGCCAGACAAAAGTAATAAAAGAACCGGAAACAGAAAAAGTGAAGAAGTCCAGTGCAGCATTGAGATCTGCAGCGGTAACCGAAATACAAACGGTACCGGAGACGGAAGAAGAAACCAATATGGATTCTACTTTGGAAGTGGAAAGTTCAGAACGTGTAAGAGCCGGTTCCAGATCCGGAGAGGTATCTGTGATAGATATTAATCCGGAAACAGAAGAATCAAAAGAGAGTGCCGAAACGCACCCGGAAATACAGGAAAAAGAAACCAGATCCAAGAGCCGAACAGGTTCAGGCAGTGGTACAGCCACTGAGGGAACTTCAGAATCCGAAAGCAGTACAGAATCTGAAATCCTTACGGAAACAGAGACGGAGTCTGAAACAGTAACAGAATCCCAAAGTATGTCAGAAACCGAAAGCGAATCGGAATCCGAGACCAGCTTTGAAACGGAGAGTAACACAGAATCCGAAACTTCAACAGAAACGGAAACTGAAACCGAGACTGAAACGGAAACAGATCCGCCTGAACCGCCAAAACCGGCAATCGCCCAGTATTATAACATAGGGCTGGAAGATATGGTTCGTCCTGAGCAATCGGAAGGAACCGATACGACCGACACAACAGATACAATCGATACAACAGGTACAACCGAAACGGATGAGTCTGAGGAAGCAGAGCCGGAAGCAGAAAGTGCAATCTTATTAAGTCTTGCACAGATGCAGGATTTAGATACCTTAAAAGATAAATCCGGCTGGGATGATACCCTGATAGAGGGAATTAACCCGGCAGATCCGGATGCACCGGCTAAATGGATGATGCATACCGCGGATGAGTCAGAGGGACAGTATACATTGCCTGTATTAAGGGGGAATGAATATACACCGGATGATGAAACCCATTATATGGTAGAGGCAGTTCATGATGTATCCATTACAAATGACCCGGTTTCCGGCGATTATGTAGTGAATTGGAGTTACACAGAACAGACGGATCCGTCTGTGGATGGATTTGCAATTATGTTATATGATGCAGATCAGAATCCAAAGAGGATACTTACCTTAAGACCGGGGCTGGCGGACCAGACCGGAACGCCAAAAGCAACTTCTTACAGTTACCACTTCAGTCCGGAGTACTGGGCTGATATCACAAACCGTTTGACGGAGGATACACCATTTGTCTTAAGTGTAGCCGCAGTGAGGGATGGCAACGAGAGAAGGATGCGGGGCAAAGAAATAGATATTACCTTAGGCAAGACAGAGGGCCTGATAGAAGCAGGTAACTCTTTAGTAATGGAAGCGGATCCCTTAATCCTGAATAGCAGGAGAGGAAAAATGAGATTTTCCCGGGGATACAGCGGAACGATCGGAGATACGGTAGTTCAATATGCTTATACCCGTTTAGGGGATCCTTATTCCATGCCATTGGCAGGACAGGGAAATTACCTGGATTGCAGTTATCTTGTTATGACAGCCTATGACCTTGCAGGTGTATCGGTACCCCGTGTAGCGGCTTGGCAGGCACAGTTCTGTGCCGAACAGGGAAGTGTAGTTTCCAGAGAGGAACTTCAGCCCGGTGATTTGATTTTTTACAGTTATGAAGCTAATGGAGATTATATGAATATCAGTCATGTAGCAATTTATGTAGGTGACGGGATGATGATTCATGCGGCTAATTCCGCCAGAGGTACTGTATTAGATCCAATTGTTGAATCTAATATTAACTTTTACGGAAGACCATATACTGCTGATGCAAATATCAATGCGAATGCAGATATGACGCCAATTGGAACCAACGATGCCGAAATCTATCTGGTTGCACAAATCGTAGGTTTGGAAGCCGGCGGGACAGGAGTAGAAGGAATGACTGCTGTTGCAGAAGTAATTCGCAACAGGGTAATGTCACCATTATTCCCCAATACAGCTACAGGAGTTGTAGCAGCACCGGGACAGTTTACAACCTATGCCATGATTGACAGTTATGTACCAACAGCAGAACAGATTTCTATCGTCACCCAGGTGATGAACGGAAAATTATCTGTTTTAAATAATTCAGATTGTCTGTATTTCTGCAGCAAAGGTTTCTATGAATCACAAGGAATACATGATGGATTCTGGGGAAACATGAGTTTGATAGCAGAATATGGAAATTGTTTCTTTGTACCCTGACGGTACGAGGACAGATCGAGGCACTATGATTATATGATTATTATAATTATAGTGCCTTTTATAATAACACCAGTTATACAAGGGAAGACAAGTATATACAAAGGAGTAAAGTTTATATGGAAAGCAGGATATTATTAAAAATTACAAGCATTTTTATGATTATTCTAGGAGGGGTTACTCTTATTTATCACCTAGTGATTTTTGATGGAATAGGACTGTTCACAGAAGGTTTATTATCTAAAATCGTTTTAACTACATTATTTCTTAATAGTGGTTATGCGATTTTAATGTTTGTATCCGGTATTTTAGGTTTGGTCTTTAACAGGCGGGATGACAGAATGAATGTGATCCGAATACTGGGAACCATTATGATTATTTTACAGTTATTGGGTTTTGTTGGCGTGTTACTTTCTGGTAATAATATTTTGATCAGTACACTGTGGCTTTTATTGCTAGGGTTATATTGTTTAGGTGCAAAGGATTATTATTGATTTCTATTTTGAAAATAACCGGTTCATTATTTGCCGGATTCTATAGATTTGAGTGGGTATGAAAGTTGCTTAGTATTTTTAGAAGTGTGGGATCGGCGTTTTGATAAATTCATCTGCTCCAGTGATTTTGCTGAGATATCTGCAGGTGATTTTATAAATTTATAAGAAAAGGGGATGATGATATGAATGTATTTACGTGAAACAAGAAGCTGAGAATTACATAAGAAAAGGAGAGAAATATGGAAAACCGAAAGAGACAATTAATGGTGTTAATCTGTTTTCTGGCAGTTTTTGTATCCGGTATCTGTATGATGAAAATGGATACATTAGCGGCCACATCTCAAAAAAGTTTCTGGGATGTGGAGGATATCAATCCGGTATCCAATCCTGCTTCAGAGAACTGGTTGACTACATTAATTGCAAAACAAATTGTAGGTTCGCCGAAACCTACGCCTTCGCAGCTTACCCAGGAACAATTTGACTCTATTGAGACACTTGTTATTAAAACAGTTCCTGGCAGTGGGAAAACACCCTGGGAAGCACCAAAAGAACTGGCTAATCTCAGGAATTTGAAAGAAATTGAATTTCAGGCGTTAACATCAGAAAGCGTGTTTAATAACACACCGAATGAAATGTTTGAGATTCCTTCCCTGAAAAAGTTAAAAATAACATATTATAAGGGGAATTTTCCCGCGAAATTATGTTTGGCTACTCAGATTGAAGAACTTGAGCTGCTCAACGGATCAGGAACTTTAGGAAGCAGTAAACAAACGGTGATACCGCAGGAATTCGGAAATTTAGTAAACCTCAGGCGTTTGAATATTCAGGAGACGGTAAGTAACCTTTCATTTCCGGCATCAATAGGGAATCTGGTAAATTTACAGTCGATTGAAATATCCGATGGAGAAGGGGTTATATTTCCGGATGAAATCGGAAAACTACAGCAATTGGAAATTTTCAATACAGCAAATGTAGTAATGGATGAATTTCCGGCTGGACTCACCAACTGTAAAAATTTAAAAGAACTGTCCCTGTATGGAAGAAACTATACGGAAATACCCGAACAGATCTCGGATCTGGCGAATCTGGAGAGGCTGGAATTACTGTTTCTGCCCACTGGATGCAGGATCCCGGACAGCATCGGACAGCTGACAAAACTAAAATACTTATCCACATATAGCGTCTATTATAATGATCTGGATAAAGAGGTGGGAATCACACAGCTTCCGGAAAGTATTGGAAATTGTACAGAGCTGGAGGAATTGAACTTAACAGGGGCGTCAATCACGTCTTTGCCAAAATCAATTACCAAACTGAAAAAGTTAACAAAACTGGATTTAAGCCAATGTTTAAATCTGAAAAGCCTGCCTGCAGATATCGGTGAATTAACCGGACTGACTCAATTGGATCTGGAAGTTGTCCTTCCAAATATTGGTCAGATCAGCACCTTGCCGGATTCTATTGTAAATCTGACGAATCTGACCGAATTAAAAGCAGGGCAGCAGCAGCTGAAAAAACTGCCGGAGCAAATTGGGAAGATGATTGGTTTAACGGCGATCTATGTAGAAGGAAACCAGCTTACCAGACTGCCGGATTCTATCGGTCAGCTAAAAAACCTGGGCATACTGCAGGCACAGAGAAATAATCTGGTAGAAATACCAGCGTCAATTGGTAATCTATGCCTGGGGCAGTTGTTTCTTCAGGGCAATCAGCTAACCTCTTTGCCGGAAGAGATTTCAGGGCTGGATGGAAGCAGCTGGATGGGGCAGGTCGCAATTGATTTAAGTAACAATAAGTTTAGAACCGTTCCGGATATTTCGCTGTTCAAGAAAGCAACCGTTGCGTCCTTAGATTTATCAAATTGTGAAATCGAAGAATTGGGCGATTGGACGCAGGAGGACGGGAGACCGGGTGCACTCAATGGTTTTTATGCAAATCAAAGAGTTGGCGTATCCGTAAACTTGTCCGGTAACCGCATATTGAATATACCGGAGTCCTGGGAAGGAAAGGTTGTTCCTTCCAGTACAGTTCTTAAGGGACAGACAACGAAAGTTACGGCTCAATATAATCCAAGTACCAAAAAGGCAGTTTTAACAAATCCGCTTCAATACCATGGCGGAAAGCTCCCAATTGACAAATATACCATTTCCGGCGGAGGTAAATACGACTATAATGCGTACACGTTTACCTGGGATAATGCAAAACCAGGAGATATGTATACCATCACTTTTGATGCCAAGTCGATTTATAATTCCCAGGGAGAAAAGCTATCACAATATTCCGGAACGCTTTACGTGAGCGTGGGCGAGGGAATAGAGACTGGACATACACTTAAACTGACAGCCAGAAATGCCAAAGGCGAGGATATAACCAGTCAATGGCCGCAGAGCTTTAAGAGCAGCTACAAGGTATTTCCGGATGAAACCATACAGTTTAAATTACCGGGAATCTCAGGATATACATTAGCAGCTCCAAGTGGTGAATTTGTTCAGGGAACCGGGAGCATATCAGCAGCAGATGGATATATTAAGATTTCTAAAATCACCCAGAACAGTGAAGTAGTATTCCATTATGCAAAGGGACTGCATCGTATACAGGTAGTACCGGTTGAAGATGGAACGACCACAGATCTGACAGGATTGGCGGAAGATCCGAACTATCAATTCAATTATGAAGTAGAAGAGAACGGATCCATAACTATCCATGCACCTCAGATTAAAGGTTATACGATAAAAGGTGAGAGCCAGATAACCCTGGAAGGGGTAACTTCGGACCGGATAGTGAAATTCACTTATACCAGAAACCAGGTAGAGGAAAAAGTAAATATATCTATATGGGTAGAGGATAGAGATGGAAAAGACTTAAGTGCATTAGTGGATCAGAGCGTCACACCTTTAAAAAGGGAAGTGGCAAAGGGAAGTAATGTAAGAGTAGAAGCCCCAGTGATAAGCGGATATAAAATTCATGGAGATACCTTCCAGGAATATAATCCAATTACGCAGGATGTAGAGGTAACATTTACGTACAAGAAAGATTTACAAGTGACGATCCACGTAGAAGACAGTGATGGAAATGATCTGTCGAAGCTGGTGAATCAAGAAACGAATCCGTTAGTGATATCAGTGTCCAAAGGCGACAATGTAAAAGTAGAAGCGCCAGTGATAAGCGGATATAAAATTGATGGTGATAGCTTCAAGGAATATAATCCAATTACGCAGGATGTAGAGGTAACATTTACGTACAAGAAAGATTTACAAGTGACGATCCACGTAGAAGACAGTGATGGAAATGATCTGTCGAAGCTGGTGAATCAAGAAACGAATCCGTT
>NZ_JAWYAJ010000122.1:0-7743 GCF_034124845.1 Robinsoniella sp. | reverse complement strand
ACAATGTAAAAGTAGAAGCCCCAGTGATAAGCGGATATAAAATTGATGGAGATAGCATCAAAGAATTTAATCCAATTACGCAGAATGAGCAGGTAACATTTACGTACAAGAAACAGTTGCAAGTGACCATCCTGGTAAAAGACAGCAAAGGAAAAGACCTGTCGAGTCTGGTAAATCAGGAAGCCAATCCTTTAGTGTTACCAGTACTCAAGGGCGATAACGTAAGAGTAGAAGCTCCAGTGATAACTGGCTACAAATTACAAGGAGAAAACTTCAAAGAATTCAGACCAATTACAACAAACGAAACGGTAGAATTTATTTATCAGGAAGAAATAAAACCAATTGAAAAAGTAACGGTTACAATCCATGTAAAAGATACTGCCGGAAAAGATCTGAGCAAGTTAGTAGACCAAAATGTAAATCCTTTAACCATACAGGTGGAGAAAGGAAGTGATGTTACGGTGGAGGCTCCTGTAATAGAGGGCTATAAACTGCAGGGACATAGTCAGATAGGATTCTACCCGATTGGAAAGGATGAATCAGTAGAATTTATTTATAAGGAAGAAGTAAAACCTGCAGAGAAAGTAACCGTAACGATTCAAACTCTGGATACGGATGGAATTGATTTGAACAGTCTGGTAAATACAGAAGAGAGTCCATTAATCTGGGAAGCAGAGAAAGGCAGCAATGTTAAAGTCGAAGCGCCTGTGATTGAGGGGTATATTGTGCAGGGAGAAAGCACGAAAGAATTTTCACCCATTCAACAGAATGAGCACATTGTATTCACATATGCAAAAGAAATAAAACCGGTAGAAAAAGTAAATATAACCATTATTCCAAGAGATGAGCAAGACAATGATCTTAGCAGTCTTGTAAATCAGGAAGAAAGCCCATTATTTATGACAGTGGAGAAAAATAGCAATGTTATTGTTTCTGCTCCGGTAATAGAAGGCTATAAAATCCAGGGATACAGTTATCAAGAATTTTACCCAATACTTCAGGACGAAACTGTTATCTTTACCTATAAGGAAACAGTAAAACCGGTGGAAAAAGTAAACATTTCCATATTGTTAAGGGATGATACCGGGAAGGATTTAAGCAGCCTTATTGACCAGGAGATTTATCCATTGGTGCGAACTGCAGAAAAGGGCAGTAATGTGAGAATAGAGTATCCGGAAATAGAGGGATATGAAATTCAAGGGGAAAGTGTAAAGGAGTTCATACCGATTCTTCAGAATGAAGAGATTACATTTAACTATCACAAAAAAGAAAAACCCGTAGAAAAAGTATCCGTTACGATTCATGTTATGGATGAAAAGGGTAAAGATCTTAGCAGTCTGGTAGATCAGTCTGCGGAACCACTTGTGGTAGAAGCAGAAAAAGGCAGCGAAGTCAGGATTGAAGCGCCAGCAATAAATGGTTATGAAGTAATTGGAGAAGGTGTACAGATGTTTTATCCAATCATCAGGGATGAAATTGTTAAGTTTGTATACAAAGAGAAAGAAAAACCGGTTGAGAAGGTCAAAGTTCGCATTTTGGTAAAAGACGAGAATGGCAGGGACTTAGCCGCATTGGTAGATCAGTCCGTTTCACCGCTGGAAATAGAGTCGGTAAAAGGTGAGTCTGTAAAAATCTGGGCACCGGATATTGATGGATATTATGTGTATGGCTCAGATCATTATGAGTTTTCTCCGATTACAGGGGATCAGACGGTTACTTTCTGCTACAAACAAAAGATTATACCGGCAGAGAAAGTGAAGATCTATGTAAAAGTTTTTGACGATAATGATAGAGATATCAGTAGTTTAGTGGATCAGTCCGTTACAAAACTGGTTTATGAAGTTAACAAAGGAAGCAGTATAACAATTAATGCCCCGGCAATTAAAGGTTATGAGGTAATAAGCCAGTCTAAAATCCAGCTTCAAAATGTACGGTATGATCAGTCTGCAGTTTTTTATTACCGTAAAGTAAAAGAAAAACCTAAAAACCCGAAGTTGGTATTAAAACAGGATCGAATTGAAATATTTGTAGGAGATAATCTGCAATTGGAACAGATGGTATCATTAGCCACAGACTCTTCCAACCAGGACCTCAGATCTAAACTGAGGTATTCGGTATTTCCTTCCTATTTGATTGAGGGGCAGGTATTCTGTTCGCCAATAAAGGGTGAATTCAGAGTAGCCATAACTTTACCGCACGAAGCAGGTAACGTTACAAAATATCTGTACGTGAAAGTAAAAGAGCGTCCAAAGCCTGATTATGCAAAGCTGACTTTGAAAAAGAGCAAAGCAACAATGAAAGTTGGCAAGAAATTGAACTTAAGAGATCTGATTTCTGTTGCACAGGATTCCAATGGGAAAAATATCAAAGATAAGGTTACTTTCAGTGCTAAAAATAAGAAAATGATCAAAAAGAATTATTTTGTGGCATCAAAAACAGGAACATTTAATGTTACTTTTAAAATGCCCTATCAGAAAGGAACCTTGACAAAGGAGCTAAAAGTAGTAGTAAAACCTGCGAGCCCGGTTCTGCGCTTAAAGAAAACTGAGATAACGGTAAAATCCGGAGAAACAGTTAATATGAAACAGTACATTAAAGAAGCGTTGCAGTATAAGGGCGGTAAAAATGCCATAAAACTGGTGAAATGCAGAGTTGGTTCAGAAAATCTGTCTAAGAATATGAAATTTACTGCTTCCAAAGCAGGTAAATATAAAGTAATGTATTCTTTGACAAATAAGTATGGCATCACCGTTAAGAAATCCATGAACATGATTGTGAAGGCAAAAAAGCAGCTTCCTGTTCTGGAACTATCTACGGACAATTTAAGCATTACTCCTGGCAAACGCGTATATTTGAAAGATTTCATAAAAACAGCCAGTGATGATAAAGACGGCCCGAACTTAAAAAGCAAGGTGATTTGTACATTGAATGGAGAGCGGCTTTTAGGCGATACTTTCTACAGCTATAATACCGGAAGTTTTACGATATTGTACCGGTTAACAAACCAGGCCGGACAGACGGCAATGGCACAGTTAGAAATTAATGTAAAGCCATGGAGAAACTAAATGCATCAATCAGCTGAAAGAATGTTTTAACGGCCAAAACGGGATCCGCTGTATTTACGTACAGCGGGTCCTTCTGTCTGTAATTTGTAATTAATAAATGCCTGATGTCTGAAATGAATCAATTTTGCTGTGAAAATCATTTTTTATATAATATAAACTTGTGATGCTATATTAAAAAACGTTTCATGCAGTTAAATCAGCATTTTAGAACAAGTTTGAATCTTCCGGAATAAATCTATGATAAAATATGCTACAGAATAGCTTCCAGGAGGGAAATGAAAATGAATGATCAACATAAAAGGAATATGAATGACAAACCATATAAGAGGGCAGGAGCTACGATAGTGCTGGGATTCTTACTTGCAATGTTTTTCAGTATATCGGCATTAGCGGCACCGGGTGCTCCGTCGGGTTTAAAACAGCAGTCATCATCGGAGAGATCCGTTAAGGTCGTATGGAATCAGGTGATGGGAAGCAGTATCAGATACCAGATAGAATATTCACAGGACAATCGGAATTGGTATTCTGTTGGATATACTACAAGTACTCCAGAAATCAGCAAGAACGGACTTACACCTGGGATGACATATTACTTCAGAGTGCGTGCTTACGAAAATAAATATCCAAATGCTGAATATGGACCATGGTCAGCCGCTACAAGTGCTGTAACAACACCGGTTCAGATTCCTAACCAGAAAGTAATACAAACCAATGCCGGAACATCTAATATTACGCTGCAGTGGGATAAGTCACCCGGGGCAACAGGATATAATATATACCAGGTAGAAAGCAGCCAGGAAGTCTATGTAGGAAAAACGGCAGCCAATAGTTATATCATCAATAACCTGAAAGCAGGCAGTACTTACAAATACAGAGTTTATCCGGAACGGAGCGCAGGCGGCTACACAGCAGTTACTAGTTATGGCACAATGGTTTACGATGTAAAAACAATTCCGGCAAGTATAAAAAACATTAATACCGATTATGGCTATACAAGTATAAGAAAAGCCTATGTTCAATGGGAAAAAGCAGAAAATGCAGATGGTTATGAGATAGCTTTATATTCATTGAAAAATAAAAAAATCGGTTCTACAAAAGTTTTGAATTACAACACGGGCAGCTATCAATTTTCAAATATTAAAAAAGAATTTTATAAAGTAAAAGTCCGGGCGTATATTCAGCTGAAAACCGGTAAAAAATACAGTTCCTGGTCAACCTCTTATATTGCAATTCAACCAAAGGTAGAAGGGGAAAAATCCGGTACAGGAATAAAGGCTTCCTGGGATAGAGTAAACGGAGCAACAAGCTATACGGTTTATATTTCGAGCAAACGGTCCTCGGGTTATAAAAAAGTCACCACAACGAAATCAACGAGGACAACAATTAAGAAATATGGAAGAAGCAAGCTGAGAAAAGGAAGAACCTATTACGTATATGTTGTAGCGAATAAAAAGGTAGGAAAGTACACATACAGAAGCAGTGACAATTATACTTTTCAGGTTCGGTTTAAATAAACAAAGTACATCAGCTGTTTGACAGGAGG
Source organism: Robinsoniella sp. (assembly GCF_034124845.1). Lineage (NCBI taxonomy): Bacteria > Bacillati > Bacillota > Clostridia > Lachnospirales > Lachnospiraceae > Robinsoniella > Robinsoniella sp. Next base: position 3,135 of record NZ_JAWYAJ010000122.1, on the reverse strand, counting down.
ATAAAATGGCGGCAGCAATTGTGGTCATAGCATTTATAGGATTTATAATTATACTTTATGGATGCATTAAAATTAATACCAGTTATGATATAATCATCAATGACGGGGAACAGGAAGCATACTTAAAGATGATAAATAAAGATTAATAGTTGATTTTATACTTATAATAAAAGCGGAAAGAATTGTAAAATTGCACAATTCTTTCCGCTTTTTGCATTAAAAAAAATATTCCAGTTCAAATTCTGAAATTTTGTGGCATAATATTTTATGAATATTTACTAATGGAGGGAACGACATGGAAAGTCAAAAGTATGGATACGTGCGCGTATCAACAAAAGATCAACACACAGACCGTCAAATGGCAGCAATGGAAAAAGCAGGTATATTGCCAAATCATATATACGAAGATAAGCAGTCCGGTAAAGACTTTAACCGTCCAAAGTACAAAAAGCTTATAAAAAAATTAAAAGCTGGAGATGTGTTATATGTGAAATCAATTGATCGGCTTGGAAGGGATTATGATGAAATTATATGCCAATGGCGGAAACTAACCAAGGAAATTAAAGCAGATATTGTCGTAATAGATTTTCCTCTGCTGGATACCAGGGTAAAAGAAAATGATATCACAGGTATCTTTATAGCAGATTTAGTTCTGCAAATCTTATCTTATGTAGCTCAGATCGAAAGAGAAAATATCCGACAGCGGCAAAAAGAAGGAATTGAAGTGGCGAAAGTGAAAGGCGTTCAGTTTGGACGCCCAAGTAAAAAACTGCCGGCAGATTTTTTGTTAGTTTATGAAGAATGGTCTGAAAACAGAATCAGCGGAAGGGAAGCTGCAAGGCGATTGAACGTAGATCATAAAACCTTCTTTAAATGGGCGGTACAAAGCAATCAACTGAGTTAATTTCAGCAAAAAAAGCAATTAAAAATAATGTCGAAAATAATATATTTTTGGAGAAAAAGGTAGACTTTTTTCCCCAGCTAAAAATACATAAAAATGACAGTCCGCATGCAGGCATACTCCAAGATGGAAGTCGGCAGCTGGCTGTCATTTTACAGACCCTGATAGCTTTGCGTCACAGGCTTTCGCCTGCTTTGCTATTGTCATTTCTTTTTGTTCTTTTTTGATATGTCTTATTTTATCATATGTGAAGAAAAAAGTCTGATTTAATCACCAATATTTCCCAGCGCCTTATTTGCAGAAATTAGAGGAAAGCCTTTATATATGCCAATATTTATAAAACGGAGGGATAACAAATGAATAAGAAAATAAAGAAAATAGTAGCTTTTTTGCTCTGTTTGGGAATTATTATATGCAGCCCGGGAATTACAGAAGCATCAGAGTCCGTTTCTGAGAAATTTTTGGACTCGGATAAAGTAAGTACGTTAAGCGAGTCTAGGGATGAAAGCAAGCCCGAAAGCAGTATAGAGACATCGGATCTGATTCAGAACAGGAGTACTGTACAACAGGGACCGGAGACAGAAAAAGCAGCAGAACCTGCAAAAGGGTCAGAAGCCGGAAAGTTAACAGCGAATTCCACGGAAACGCAGAAACCAACAGAGACGCAAAAGTCCTCAGATGCACAGAAACCAACAGAGACACAAAAGTCTTCAGATGCACAGAAACCAACGGAGACGCAAAAGTCTTCAGATGCACAGAAACCAACAGAGACACAAAAGTTTTCAGATGCACAGAAACCAACAGAGACACAAAAATCAACAGAAACAGAAAATAGAAAGGAAACATACAAAGAAGAGGAAACAAATCATACAGAAAAAACAGAACAGCAGCCAGTTATTTACTGGGATCCTTCTGCAAATGCAGATGACACAGCAGATGGACAAAGTGCACTCACACCGGTTTCCGGGTTTGATGATGTACTGAGCGCAGCAGCGGAATTAAAAAAGAAATTAAACGAGGACATTACCGTTTATGTTATGTCGGCAAAGAGAATTACAGGACCGGAAAAGACAGTCTATGATGGAAATGGATTACATTTTGTGACCTGGGATGGCAGAAAAGGAGAAGATCAGGCAATATTCCTCATCGAAAGCGGGGAGCTTTGCCTTTCAAATATGACACTGTCATCTTCATCAGGGACACAGAATCAGATATTGGTAAAGACGGCTGGAGGAACTCTGGCAATCGGAAAGGATCTGATTGTCCGGGGAACTCTGGAAGTGGATTTCAAAAATAACGTAAATAATAAAGACGAGACTCCGATTCTGATCCAGAACCAACTGGAAAAGGATAAATTATACACAATTTCTTTACAGGCTGGCGATAGTTTTCAAGATGGAACAATGGTGGAGGGTGTATATGAAAATGGAGAAAGCGGAAAAAGTTTTTTAACGCATTTTGTATTAGCAAAGGAAATAGAAAATACGTGGAAGCTCTTAGTGAAACAGGACAGTGATAAGATGATCACCATTGCGCGACAGACGGAAGAACGTGATTCGGATACTAATTCGGATATTGATACTGACCGGGAAGAGGCAGTATCTGATCAGGTGAAACGAAAAAGTTCTTCTCGTGCGGTAGGCAGTCAGGTTGTATATTGGAATGTCAATAAGGATACAGCAAGTCCGGAAGGTGACCGTCCTGCAATTCCCGGAGGAAGTGACGGTAATTCAGGTATTGATGACCAGCATCCTGTTCAAAGCTGGGAAAAAGCAAAAGAACTTCTGGGCGGTGAAGGCGGTACCATTATCGTTATGAGCCCGGTGGTAGTGGGTGACCCGGAATTCTCACAGGGTGGGGTACCGGTGACGGAGTTAAACGGAGAAAACAAAATCGCTTTATCCCAGTGGGATAAATATCCCACGGAAATTATCATTATACCTCCGGGAGAGACATTTACAATGTCAAATATTGAGGTTGCCTGTAAACAGGGAATCGGTATTCGTATTGCCGGCAGCTATGGCACAGATACGCAGGATTCATTGGGGAAACTGATAATCGGTGAGGGAATGACTCTGACTGGGGGAAGCATTCAGACGGAGTTAAACCCGGATTCCAGAGATCGTCTGACCGATTGTACCATTGAACTGACAACGGCAGATCCGGAAGGCAGAAAGTTTAATGTTTATTTTTCAGGACTGGATGATAACCAGATATATCAATATGCAGATGTA
>NZ_JAWYAJ010000121.1:0-1607 GCF_034124845.1 Robinsoniella sp. | reverse complement strand
ATCGATACCGGTCTTGGAATGACTGCTGATGAAGTAGAAGAATACATCACACAGATCGCGTTTTCCGGTGCAACGGATTTCCTTGAAAAATACAAAGACAAAACAAATGACGATGAAATGATCGGTCATTTCGGTCTGGGCTTTTATTCAGCATTTATGGTAGCAGAAGAAGTACACATCGATACGCTTTCTTATAAAGAAGGTTCTACACCAGTTCACTGGGAATGTGACGGCGGCACAGAATATACGTTAGACGATGGCAATAAAAATACCGTCGGTACAGAAATTACGCTCTTCTTAAATGAAGAAAGTCTGGAATTTGCCAATGAATACCGTGCTCGTGAAGTACTGGAAAAATACTGTTCTTTCATGCCGGTTGAAATATTCCTTTCCAAAGAAAATGCAGAGCAGGAATTTGAAACCATTGATGAAGCAGATCTTCGTGAAGATGATGTTGTCGTAGAGCATATCCACGAAGAAGCTAAAACTGAAGAAAAAGAAAATGAAAACGGTGAAAAGGAAATCGTGGAAGTTTCTCCTGCAAAGGATAAAGTAAAAATTAACAAACGTCCTGTTTCCTTAAGCGATCCTGCCCCACTTTGGACCAAGCATCCAAATGACTGTAAAGAGGAAGAATACAGAGATTTCTACCGTAAAGTATTTATGGATTTCAAAGAGCCGTTATTCTGGATTCACTTAAATATGGACTATCCGTTTAACTTAAAAGGTATTCTCTTCTTCCCGAAAATCAACACAGAATATGATTCCATTGAAGGCAAGATTAAGTTATACAATAACCAGGTATTCATCGCAGATAACATCAAAGAAGTAATTCCTGAATTCCTGATGCTCTTAAAAGGTGTCATCGATTGTCCGGACTTACCGCTTAACGTATCCAGAAGTGCTCTTCAGAACGATGGTTTTGTTAAGAAGATCGCTGATTACATTTCCAAGAAAGTAGCTGACAAATTAAGCGGCATGTGCAAGACAGACCGTGAACAGTATGAAAAATACTGGGATGACATCAGCCCATTTATCAAGTTTGGCTGCTTAAAAGATGGCAAGTTCAGTGATAAAATGATGGACTACATTCTTGTGAAGAACCTGGACAGCAAGTATTTAACTCTGCCAGACTTCATCGCAGAGAATAAAAAGGACGAGCCGGAAGTTGAAGTGGTTGATTCAGAAGAAACCGGTGCTGATAAGGATGCTGATAAAACAGAAGCAGAAAAGCCCAAAACTACGCTCTTCTACGTAACAGATGAAGTTCAGCAGAGCCAGTATATTAATATGTTTAAAGAAGAAGGTCTGGATGCCGCAATCTTAAAACATAACATTGACTCCGCTTTCATCAGCCATGTAGAGCAGAAAAATGAGGAAGTGAAATTCCAGCGTATTGATTCCGATGTTACCGAGCACTTCAAAGAAGAAACGAACGCGGAAGAATTAAAGGAAACAACGGATACATTAACGGAATTATTCCGCAAAGCTCTTGGCAAAGAAAAACTGGAAGTCAAAGTTGAAAAGTTGAAAAATGAAAATATCTCTTCTGTTATGACGCTTTCCGAAGAAAGCAGACGTATGCAGGATATGATGAAGATGTATAA
>NZ_JAWYAJ010000120.1:17386-28042 GCF_034124845.1 Robinsoniella sp. | reverse complement strand
GAATATGTTATTTAAATTAAAGAGTATCGGAGCTAACCGAAAAAATTATGGATTGGAGGTGTACCATGTCAAAAAGGAAAGATGAAATAACAATACATAGCTCAACAGCGGAATATCTTACCTATGTGGCAGCTGTCGGTGACAATGCTGATAGTATGGAAATGCGTTATGAGGATGAAAATATTTGGTTGACGCAAAGAATGATGGCTCAACTTTACGATGTGTCGGTGCAGAACATCGGGCAGCATATTAAGAAAATATTAGATGATGGTGAATTGGTTGACGAGGCAGTTGTAAAGAAATACTTTATAACTGCTGCCGATGGAAAACAGTATAGTACCAAGCAATAATCTCCAAATGATTATTGCTGTTGGCTTCAAAGTTAACAATGACCGTGCTGTCCGTTTCCGTAAATGGTCAGGTCAAATCGTTAAGGATTATACCATCCAAGGCTGGACAATGGATAAAGAGCGCCTCAAAAAGGGGCATATGTTCACTGATGAATATTTTGAGCGTCAGTTACAGAACATCCGTGAGATTCGCCTTTCGGAGCGTAAGTTTTATCAGAAAATCACTGACCTGTATGCCACGGCCTTTGATTACGATAAGGATGCAAAGACGACTCGCCGCTTTTTTCAAACTGTACAGAATAAAATGCATTGGGCCGTTCATAGACATGCAGCCGCAGAACTGATTGTAGAATGTGCTGATGCAGAGAAAGAGCATATGGGCTTAACCACATGGGATGCAGCTCCTGACGGAAAGATATTAAAATCAGATGTGTCGATTGCCAAAAACTATTTAAGTGACAAGGAGATGTCGTACATGGAGCGAATTGTGTCCCTGTACCTTGGCTATGCGGAGTTGCAGGCGGAGCGACAGGTTCCAATGAGTATGGAGGACTGGGCAAAGCGTCTGGATGGTTTCTTGGAGTTTAATGGAAATGAAATCCTTACAGACGCTGGAAAAATCAGTGCAGAGCAGGCAAAGCTCCATGCGGAGACAGAATTTGAGAAGTATCGGATTGTGCAGGATAGAATGTTTATGTCCGATTATGATAGGTTTTTGCTTGAACTGGAAGGACAGGCAAAGGAGTGAACCATCTGCAAGTCCAAGATAATTCGGGTGGAGACGATGGCACCCACCATTTCCCAGCAGTCAATGCTGTGAGTGGATTGTGAAATTGTAAAGAAGATTGTAATTTGAGCTTGGAACCTGTTGCTTGTATTTGCAGCATACGATTACACATTTATCATTTTAAGGTAAACGACTATGTTACATTATACAACTGTAAGGATAGTACTTGCATTCGGAAATCACTTTGTAAAGGGGGAGAGATCCAATTCGGTTATCTTCCCTCAAGTACATATATTTTAGACATATTTGGAAGCGGAAGAACCTTCCGACTTCTTATTCCCACGCTTCCAGGGGGAAGTATTAATGTGTATTTATGTTTATGTTGTGGACATTTTTATAGTGATAGCAAATCATGTCGTCTTCTGTGCCATTCAAAGGCTGATCAAGTGTATTGTCTTTCAAAATTAACAAAAATCTGTAAATGCCTTTTTCTATGCAGCTTTTTGCCATGTAGTATCACATCCGCGTTCCGACGTATGTGATTTAGTTACTGTACAATAGTAATCTATAATGATATAATAGATAAAATTAATTGAATTTGTATATTAATCAGGAGTCAACAATTTGTATTCTTCTTATTTAGTCAAATAAAGGCAGCCAATGAAGGTTGTCTTTATAATTTCGTATTATGAAGTAATAATACATAGAATGGAGAAATCTGTGAAAACAGCACAAAAAACGAAATCATTGCGAAATCACCCGCTTATTGAATTGTTAAAACATAACAAAGGAAATCCAAGAACTCTGATATTAATGGAGCCGCTATGGGGCATTCCATATAATTTAATCGCACCTTTTGCCACACTATATATGTATTCACAGGGAATCACGGATGTACAAATCGGACTGATTTTGTCTATTGCCATGTTTGTTCAGGTGTTTTTTTCCTTTTTTGGCGGTATAATAACAGATAAGATGGGGCGAAAATTTACAACCATAATGGGTGATTTCTTTGGTTGGACTGTTGCTTGCCTGATATGGAGCATATCGGGTAACTTCTGGCTCTTTTTAATTGCAGTTTTATTTAACAGCTTTGAGCAGATTAACCAGACTGCGTGGTATTGCTTACTGATTGAAGATGCAGAACCCAAGGATTTATTGGGAATTTATACTTGGGTGAATATAGGCGGTTTGATTGCGATTTTCTTTGCACCGATTTCTGGATTGCTGATCAATTCCTTTACTGTGGTACCGGTGGTTCGTGTGTTGTATTTGGTTTTTGCTGTGAATATGCTGATTAAGGTAATTGTTACTTCTCGGTTTTGTAAAGAAACCAGGCAAGGCAAGATTCGGATGGCTGAGACAAAGGACACTTCTGTTTTACAGATGTTGTATGAATACAAGTATTTGATACCTAAAGTGCTGAAGAATAAAGAGATTATGAAAGTGCTTATTGTATCCGTGATTTTATATATCACGAATCTGGTCAGTACCAATTTTTTTAGTTTGTATGTAACACAACGGTTAGGCATTGCATCGCGGTATCTGGCTTTTTTTCCGATTCTGAACGCGGCGGTGATGTTGATTTTCTTAATTGGAATACAGCACCGATTGGAATTCGTGAAATTCCGTATCCCTATGTGGAGCGGTTTGGTATTGTATGCAGCAGCAGCGATTCTGCTGATAATGGCACCGGTTGGCAATATGCCGGTTATTATTATTTATGTTTTTGTAGTAGCAGTGGCAGGTTCCCTAGTTATGCCTCGAAAGGATGCATTGATCCAGCTCAGTATTAATCCGGAGGAGCGGGCTCGCATTAATGCTTTGATAATGTCTTTTACGATTGCTTTTTCTTCACCATTCGGCTATTTTGCAGGGTGGTTATCAAGTATTGACCGCCGGCTGCCATTTGTGTTTACATTTACGATATTCATTGTAGCAATCATTATCGTGGGGCGCATTCGTGATCCGGAGTTTGCCAAGGAGCATGGAGAGGTTGATGTTTAAAGGGTAAATATTTTTCAGCCCCGTATTTTATAATAAATGGGTTTTGTCAGGTGGAAATAAATCACAGGGCAAAACCCATACTTTTTGTTTCAGTGTCTTACTATTTAATAAAACCTACATCTAATGTGAGAACTGTAAGCAGGCATTCATTTTAGTACAAAAGAAAGCTATTGTTATAGACGGCAAATCTGTAATATAATAAACTTAACTTAGTGAGCGATCTTGATACAGCTGGTATAATGGAATAGCGAACTGTGTTGGTAAAAATAATATAATTAAGTCAAAAATAATAACCACAGGAGGTATATATGATAAAGGTTGAAAACCTGTCCTTCTCATTTCATCAAAAGGATTTATATAAAAATATTTCATTTTCAATAGAAGATAAGAAACATTGTGCATTGATCGGTGCCAATGGTACAGGAAAAAGTACGCTGCTGAATTTGCTGCTGAACGCAGAAGAGTATCTGTACGATGGAAAAATAGAGATAGAAGGCACAGGCAGAATTGGATATGTCAGCCAGTTTTCCCAATTAGATCAAAAAGAAGATTTGACGGTTTTTCAGTATTTAAGCGAAGAATTTGTGAAACTGGAGCAGAAAATCATTGATTATTGTAAGGAAATGGAGACTGCTGTCAATCTGGAAACCATTTTTGAGAAATATCAGAAAGTTCTGGATGAATTTAATGCCATTGATGGAGATTGTTATGAAAGCAATATTAAAAAGCAGTTAAAAATAGCTGATTTGCAAAAGTTAGAAGGACAGGATATCAGTAGTTTGAGCGGTGGAGAATTCAAGCTGGTTCAGGTAATCAAAGAGATGATGATTAGTCCGGGTCTTCTTATTATGGATGAACCTGATGTGTTTTTGGATTTTGATCATCTGGATGCTTTAAGTAATCTTATTAATGCCCATAAAGGAACCCTTCTTATTATCACCCATAACAGGTATCTGTTAAACCATTGTTTTAATAAGATCCTTCACATGGAAAATATGGATATGCAGGAATTTGACGGCACCTATATAGAATACAATTATGAACTACTTGCCACAAAGATTGATCTGGAAGAAGCAGCAGCTGCCGATCAGGCAGAGATAGACCGCCAAAGTAAAATCTTAGAAAAAGCCAGAGTGAAGGCGACGTCGATGGATAATGCATCCCTGGGTAAAGCTGTGCACGCGAGACAGACTTTGCTTGATCGTCTGAAAAACCGAAAAACTAAGGCTCCTTTCGTTGCTATCAAATATCCGGAGATTCATTTTGAACTTGAAAGGGAAGTGGTAAATGAAAATATACTGGAGTTGACTGATTATAGCGTCGCATTTGATGAGCAGCTTTTAGACCATGTAAATTTTGTAATGAAATCTCAGGATCATGTTGCAATTGTTGGAAATAACGGAACCGGAAAAACAACATTGCTTCGTGAAATCTATGAAAATAATAAAGGTGCTATTAGGATAAATGAGCATGCAGAATTGGGTATATTTACTCAGATTACAGCATCGTTATATGAAGAATCAAAAACTTTACTGGAGATTTTTGTTGAAAAAGGTGTTGATACCCAACAGGATGCAGCGGACTATTTAAAAAAATATGGATTTGAAGGAGAGACACTTCATCAGAAAGTGGGTGAATTATCAGGAGGAGAAAAAGACTTGTTTCAATTAGCAGTGATTTCATTGGGAAAAGCTAACTTTCTTTTGCTGGATGAACCCACAGGGCACTTGGATGTTTATGCACAGATTGCATTGGAACAAGCAATTACATCGTACAAAGGTGCAATTCTGATGGTATCTCATGACTTTTATACGGTAGCTAATTGTGTGGATTATGTTTTATTGGTAGAAAATAATACTGTACGGAGAATGTCAATCCGTAAATTCCGTCAGATGATATATGCCAATCATTTTGACAAGGATTATCTGCTGCTGGAACAAAAGAAGAAAGAGACAGAAACCAGAATTCAGCAGTTGCTTCAAATGAATGAATTTGAAAAGGCAAAGGATTTAATGGGGTTATTAGGAGAATTAATTATAAAAATGAACAAATCACAGTAGTAAAGAATGGTTTTATCCTTTCTGGAAACGGCACCTATTGGACCAAGAAGAGGAATAGCTAACGGGATCAAAAAGAATATTTATGCAATAAATTATCCCAAAAGAAGGGGTAAGGGAGTGGATCACGGAGTATTAAATAACATAAGTTTAAGTCGGAGGGCAGTAAGTATGTCCGGACATAGCTTTATGTGCAATTTATAATACAAATTATTACTGGCATGGCAGGTATTTTGTATACATTTTTTATGAATAACACTCAAAATATCATCGCGGAACCTGCATATGATCAACATTCATAAATTTTACATTATTTTTATATTTAAAGCTATTGACTTTTTATTCACAAAGTGAGATGATAGAAACAAATTCGAAAAAATGAAAGTGAGGAAATAAAGATGAGTAATATTGATTTAACGCAATATGGCATTAATGGGGTAACAGAAATTGTTCGCAATCCTTCTTTTGATATGTTATTTGAGGAGGAGACAAAAGCAAGCTTAGAAGGTTTTGAAAAAGGCCAGGTAAGTGAACTTGGTGCTGTTAATGTTATGACTGGTATTTATACAGGACGTTCACCTCAGGACAAGTACATAGTTATGGATGAAAATTCCAAAGATAACGTATGGTGGACTTCAGCTGAATACAAGAATGATAATCATCCGGCAAGCCAGGAAGCATGGGATACCGTTAAAAAACTTGCTCAGGAAGTTCTTTCTAACAAAAGACTTTTTGTAGTAGATGCATTCTGTGGTGCTAACGAAGATACTCGTATGGCTATCCGTTTCATCGTAGAGGTTGCTTGGCAGGCTCATTTCGTTACAAATATGTTTATCCAGCCTACAGCTGAAGAACTTGAAAACTTTGAACCAGATTTCATCGTATATAACGCTTCTAAAGCAAAAGTTGAGAATTACAAAGAATTAGGCCTTAATTCTGAAACAGCTGTTATGTTCAACATCTCAAGCCGCGAACAGGTTATCGTAAATACATGGTACGGCGGAGAAATGAAAAAAGGTATGTTCTCTATGATGAACTACTACCTGCCACTGAAAGGTATTGCTTCTATGCACTGCTCAGCAAATACTGATCTGAACGGCGAAAATACAGCAATCTTCTTCGGACTTTCCGGAACAGGTAAAACTACTCTGTCAACAGATCCTAAGAGACTTCTGATCGGTGATGATGAGCACGGCTGGGATGACCAGGGTATCTTTAACTTTGAAGGCGGATGTTACGCTAAAGTTATCAACCTTGACAAAGAATCTGAGCCAGATATTTTCAATGCAATTAAAAGAGATGCTCTTCTTGAGAATGTTACTCTTGATTCTGAAGGAAAGATTGACTTTGATGATAAGAGTGTAACAGAGAATACACGTGTTTCTTATCCAATCAACCACATTAAGAATATTGTACGTCCAGTTTCCACAGCTCCAGCTGCAAAGGATGTAATCTTCTTATCAGCAGATGCATTTGGTGTTCTTCCTCCAGTTTCCGTATTAACTCCAGAGCAGACACAGTACTACTTCCTGTCTGGATTTACAGCAAAACTTGCTGGTACAGAGCGTGGAATTACAGAGCCTACACCTACTTTCTCTGCTTGCTTCGGACAGGCATTCCTGGAACTGCATCCTACAAAATATGCAGAGGAACTTGTTAAGAGAATGCAGATGAGCGGCGCTAAAGCATATCTTGTAAATACAGGATGGAATGGTTCCGGAAAACGTATCTCTATCCGTGATACACGTGGAATCATTGATGCAATTTTAGATGGTTCTATTGCAAAAGCTCCAATGAAAAACCTTCCATACTTTAATTTTGAAATTCCTACAGAACTTCCAGGTGTTGATCCTAAGATTCTGGATCCTCGTGACACATACGCTAACGCTTCCGAATGGGAGACAAAAGCAGTAGATCTGGCTCAGCGTTTTGTTAAGAACTTTTCAAAATATGAAGGCAATGAAGCTGGAAAAGCATTAGTTTCAGCAGGACCACAGTTATAAGATTGACCGGATTAGCTTTTTAAAGAGCGAATGGTTATATAATATAAAAGGAATAAAAAAAGAATCGGGCTATACAAACCACTTGGTTTGGGAGCTCGGTTCTTTTTTTATTCCCAAAGAATTAATAATTATTCTAGACTGTTTGATTGAAATATAGTGAACTCAAATTAGCAAGAAATGGGAACTGGAACAGGATATATTTTACCACGGATATGAAAAGGATTTCCCTTATGAATGATAAAATGGGTGACAAAGTTGAATTCCATTATTCTTTACTGAGAAACACAAGGAGAAGAAAAAAGGAGCAATTGTATGAGAGGAAGAACCTGGCAGATGACGTTAAAATTAAATACGTAAAGATTTTTTACTGTGTTAATCGGCGCAACTTTAATCGTTGTTTTCATTTGTATATTATTTGTGTTTCAGATCAGAAAGACTACTGCGGATGAAACAGAACGCTACTTAAGGGAGCTGTCATCAAGCGTTGAATATTCAGTAGATGCCCGTTTACAGGTAAATTTAGATGCTCTGGAGTCTATTGCACGCTTATGCCATACCTATTTATGAAGAAGATCAGATAACAGGAGCTTTAGGAACACATACCGAAAATAGGAAAGAAAATTCCATTAAATTACTCTGGATTTTACCTGTTTTTAGTTGTAACAGAGGAGGTATTTATAATTAATAATCGCAATAATAAGCAGTTATCTATACTTGCATTTACGTTTACTTCCCTGAATGCAGCAAACTTCAAATTATTTAACGATACATTTGGTACCTATGAAGGAGATCTTATTTTAAGGCACATTCATGATGTATGCAAAAGCTGTATAGAACAAGATGAATTGATATGCCGCTTTTTTTCAGATAATTTTGATTTGCTCCTTAAAACTAATTCCCAGGATTAGATCCTGGCGTTTTTAGGTAGAGTGACACAGAAAATGAATGCCTTTAATCACCATTCACTGAAAAAGTATTATTTACTTTTGACAACAGATGTCTATCGGATAACAGAGCCGGATCTTTCGACAATGTTCCATAGACGATTTTGGAAGTGGTTATCCTCTTTGAATCTCCTAAAAGATATGAATGCCGATACGTTGAAACTTGATAAAGCTTTTTTTGCTTCTCCAAAAGCAGATGTTCCCCGGGAACGGGTAATCATTGAATCAGTTGTGAATTTGGCTAAAAAGTTAAGCATGAAGACAGTAGCCGAAGGGGGAGAGACTTTGGAACAGATGGGGTTTTTAGAGGAAATTAACTGTGATATGGTACAGAGGTATGTGATCTCCAAGCCTGTAGATGCAGAGAGTTTTGAAAAATTAGTATTTGGCATTTAATTTCGTATTAAACTTTTGTGTAAATGGTAAAAGCACCCTGCCATACAATCATACAGCACATATTTTTTCATTCTTTCATATAATATTAGAAATTCTGGTCTGCATGCAGCCAGCTTATAAAGGTTTTTAAAAATATGTTTAATGAAGATATATGCAGTAAAATTATATTACCATTCTGTTCCGATTATCATAGAAAAAGGCAGATATTTAACAGATCTATACAAAAGTATCCTTCTGCCATTATTTATTGTGAAAATGCCCGGGATGCAGAAGAGGCGGTACGCTATGCTGCCAGCAAAGGGATGGAGATTCGTGTAAGGTCAGGCGGGCATAATTATGAAGGGTTTTGTATTGGAAATAAAAGATTGGTAATTGATACCAGCCTTTTGAAGGACAAGAGTATCTGCGAAGACACCCAAACGGTACGAATTGGAAGTGGTGTAAATAACAGGGAACTTTATCATTATCTGTCTCAATACGGATACCCTTTTCCCAGTGGCACTTGTCCTACTGTGATGGCAGTAGGGCTGACTCAGGGAGGCGGCTGGGGACATTCTTCCAGAATGTTTGGTCTCACATGTGATTTACTTGTAGAGGCGGAACTTGTGGACCCCAGAGGGAATCTGATTGTTGCCAACGATAGGGAGCATTCGGATCTCTTTTGGGCGCTTCGAGGTGGAGGCGGAGGGAATTTTGGTGTAATTACATCACTGACGTACCAGCTTTTGCCAAAGGTTACGAAGGTTACCTATGTTGATATTCAGTATTCCAAAATCAATGATGGAACATCGCTTCACTTTCTTCGAACCTGGCAGAAGTGGTTGCTGAAGAAAGAAAATCGTTTTACACCTAACAGCAGGATTTTTAATTCAGAAAAAGAAGGGATGGGCATATTTTTGCGGGGATTTTTTTATGGGACGCCGGAAGAAGCAACAGCGTCGGTACAGCCGTTTTTAAAAATATGCGGGGCAAAAGCTTCCTTTCGTTATGTTACCTTTCTGGAAGCGACTGAAATAGATGCATCTGTTTATCCGCCATTTGAAAAATTTCGCTTTGCCGGGCGTTTTGTATGCGGAAATTATTCGAACAGACAGATGGTATCTATTATACGTTTGGTGAAAAAAAGAGCCAGAGGTTCAACCTATGCTTCTGTTGCACTTTATGCGCTTGGGGGAAAGGTACGGGATTTATCTCCTTGTGAAACTGCCTTTTATTACAGAAAAGCAAACTATATCATGGGTATAGAAACGATATGGAAATCTCCGGAAGTCCAGCCGGAAAATCTGTCATGGATCCATGCGCGCTTCAGATGCCTGTGCTCTTTAACCGTGGGTTCTTATATAAATTTTCCTTATCTCTGTACGGGAAATTATATGAAGGCCTATTATGGGGGAAATGCCAAACGTCTGATGTGCATTAAGAGTAAATATGATCCATGTAATCTGTTTCGGTTTGCGCAGAGCATAAAGCCATGTTATGCATCGCGAATATATAAAATCCGGGGAAAAGATTAGTACTACAGCGTGCCTGGTGGTAATGAAAGGCTCTAATAAGAAAAAGAGACATAACAGAAATCCGAGTTTACAGGATTTCTGTTATGTCTTATTATTCGTAACCAGGATATTAGCTGGTGCCGCTGTTTGAATTAGCTGAGTCTGATAACTTCAAGAAATGCACCATTGCCTGAACGAAGTACTGCTGTACCTTGAAGACCGAACAGTTCAAGCTGCAGCGTATCACCTGCAGTAAGATTGGTAAATAGTGAAGCAGTAAATAATGTTGTGGCTAGTGATGGAGATACGACAGATCCGGTAAGTGGAGAGCCATTTAATAAAATCTGTGTTGACATTAAAAGAGCTGTTGTTGTGGCAGCCTGATAAGATATCATATATGTTCCGGATTGCGGAACTGTGAAGCATTCGTTGGTTTCATCTGCTGTAAAGCTGGTTAAAATCTGGTTGTCGGGTAGCGGGACAGGTGTTCCTCCAATTACAACATCTATACTGGAATTTGAAGTGTTTAGTGCACTCATGCTATAAATAGTTGTCGGGTTTCCGCTTGGGCCGGTTGGTCCTGCAGCGCCAGTTGGTCCGGTAGCACCAGTCCTGCCGGAAGCACCAGTTGGTCCTGCAGCGCCAGTTGGTCCTGCAGCGCCAGTTGGTCCTGCAGCGC
>NZ_JAWYAJ010000120.1:6009-17286 GCF_034124845.1 Robinsoniella sp. | reverse complement strand
CCAGTTGGTCCTGCAGCGCCAGTTGGTCCTGCAGCGCCAGTTGGTCCTGCAGCGCCAGTAGATCCCGTAGCACCAGTTGGTCCGATAGCTCCTGTAGGCCCGATATTGCAGGCTGAACAGTTACCGCAACCCTTGGGTTTACGTCTTATACAGGTGCAGGGGATATTCAATCGTATATATGAGTCATGGCATGAGTTGTTTTGATAGAAAGAATTATAATCATCATTTTCATCCTGATGATCATGGTATCTAAAATAATCCATAAAATATTACCTTTCTTTTGATAGATTGCCAATATATTATATGATGAAGTAACATTTTTGCTATTTCATAATAATTAGAAACTGCAAAATATCGGATAAAATGTATTATTAGTTTCGATTTTATATGATACACCCACGCTTTTGACGAATCATAGAATGTTTTTAGTAAAGAATATAGTATTTTTTAATTCCTTTTATACATAAAAATGTTAACTGTTGCCAATGCTAAAAAATAAAAGGGGTATTTAAATGGCAGTAGCACACAAAGGCAGTATATCTATGGGTTTGGTTTTAATTCCGATTGGAATGTATAAATCAACGGTCGATAATGACATTCATTTTAACCAGTTAGATAAAGAGAGCAAAGCACGAATCCGATATAAGAAGTACTGCAGTCACTGTGGCAAAGAGGTGACAGCTCAGGATATTGTCAAAGGCTACGAATACGAAAAAGATAAATATGTCATCATGACAGAGGAAGATCTGGAGAAAATTAAAACGAAAAAGGATAAGACAATCCATATTATTCAATTTGCCAAAATAAGTGAAGTAGATATGATTTACTATGAAAAAGATTATTATGCAATTCCGGATACCGGGGCGGAGAAGGCATATGAATTATTGCGACAGGCTTTATTGGCTCAGAAAAAAGTGGCAATTGCTAAGTCAGTTATGGGAACTAACGAAAAGTTATTGGTTTTATTTCCTACGAAAGAAGGAATGATTGTAAAAACGTTATATTATCATGATGAAATTGCTGCGGTACCAAAGCAGATACCCAAGATGCAATTGGAAAAGAATGAATTGGATATGGCTAAACTACTGATCGAGAATATGACTAAACCTTTCGTTGCCGCTGAGTTTCATGATGAATATCAGGCAAGACTGCGGGAAGCCATTATGAAAAAAATACAGGGTCAGGAAATTGTGACGGCAGATCAGGGTACTGAAGGCAATAATATTATTAACTTAATGGATGCTTTGGAAAAAAGTCTGGAGATTACCCAGAATCAGCAGGGAATGGCATAAATGGATATTTTTAATGACCGCAGTGTAGAACCAATGCTGATCTCTGAAATGCGGGAACCCTTTAATAATCCTAACTGGATATATGAATTGAAGTTAGATGGAAGCCGGTGTATTGCATATTTGGATCGCCATGGTGTGGAGTTAAGGAATAAACGGAATCTACTTCTTATACAGAAGTTTCCGGAGTTAAAAGAAATATTCCGCCTTGTCACCAACCGGTGCATTCTGGATGGGGAGTTAGTTGTTCTGAAAGATGGAGTCCCGGATTTCTATGAACTGCAGAGGAGAAGCCTGCTATCAGATCCGTTTAAAATAGAATTAGCGTCCAAACGCCACCCGGCTTCTTTTGTAGCTTATGACTGCCTCTATTATGGAGACAGGCAGATAACCCTGGAACCGCTTTTAGAAAGAAAAGAATTCCTTAAGAAATCTTTTGGTGCAGAAACAGCTAAATTTGCAATTTCAAGATTTATACCGGAAAATGGAATTGGACTGTATCATATAGCCGATCAGAAAAAATTGGAAGGTGTTGTTGCTAAACGTTCAGACAGCCTTTATTTTATGGGAAAGCGAACGAAAGACTGGATAAAGTTTAAACGCATGGCAGATGAAGATTACATTGTCACTGGGTATATTGTAAAAAAAGAAAATACCTTTAGTATTATTCTGGGGAAATTTAAAAATAACAGATTATTATATAAGGGACATGTCACTTCCGGTGTGACCAGGGAGGTAATCAAAAGCCTCACTCCGATTACCGGTAATCCATTTTCTATATTGCCAAAAGGAAATGAAGATGCTATTTGGGTTATGTTTAAGGTATGCACCATAGAATATATGCCTAACACAAGGGATGCGATGCGGCAGCCGGTATGGAAGGGATTTCGGGATGATATTTTTCCGGAAGAAATAACAGAAGATTAAAGTATGGAACAAAAGCGTTTCATACTTTCTATTGAAGCAGTACCGCAGACCTGTCAGCGGTATGCAGGAGTATAAGTATGGAACAAAAGCGTTTCAAACTTTCTAAGTAAAATTTGCTTTCTGGTAAAATGGGGCAAGCAGATGACAGATATGAGTGTTGAAAAGGCTCTGGCAAAGAGCTGCTATTATAAATGGCCGAAGACGAACATGAAGTTTTCGGTCATTTGTGGTGTTCACAAGGAAGCGGCAGCAATTCATCGTAAAGTATCGTATGTGAAAAATATCTTTTATTTAAACGGATGGCAAGGTATAATGTAAAATAAGTAATGGACTGAAGTAATGTGTTTGACTAAACAGCCATACTATGATTTTTATTAAGAGAACATGACATTGGAGGAAAAGCAATGAAAATGATACGAAAAGATGTAGATACTATAATGTTTGCTCCCTGCGGAATGAATTGTCTGGTTTGCTACAAACATTGTTATCATAAAAAACCGTGTTTGGGATGCTTAAATAGTGATCAGGGAAAGCCGGAGCATTGCAGAAAATGCAAGATAAAAGATTGTGTGAAGGAAAAAGGGTTTAACTATTGCTTCGAATGTCCCCAGTATCCATGCAAACAAATCAAATCTCTGGAGAAAAGCTATCAAATACGTTATCGAGCAAGCCTTATGGACAATAGTATGATCGTAAAAACTCAGGGTTTGGATGTGTTTATGAGTCAGCAGATAGAAAAATATACCTGCCCAAAGTGCGGAGGAATAATATCGATGCATGATTTTGAATGCAGTGAATGCCAATGGAAAGCAGAATGATTTTTTATATCCTGGAGATAATGTATTACATAGTAAATCCATTTTAACGGAGGGGAATATGGAAACTTTTACAGATTATCTGGCATCTATTCAAGATGTAGAACAGCGTGAACGCATAGGGGAAGTTTTACAATGGGTGATTCTTAAATTTCCAAATTTGGAATCTAAAATTGCATGGAATCAGCCCATGTTTACAGATCATGGTACATTTATAATTGGGTTTAGCGTATCCAAACAGCATTTTGCTGTCTCGCCGGAAGTCAAAGGAATAGAGGTGTTTTCCGGTGATATAACTGAATCAGGATATAGCCATGGTAAAAATATTTTTCGTATTAAATGGGAGGATCCGGTTGATTATATGCTCCTTGAACGTATGATACAATATAATATTGATGATAAAAAAGAGTGTAAGGCTTTCTGGAGAAAGTAAAGGAAGCGGTTCATGATGAGGCGGACAATTAGGAGGAAATGTATGCGGAAAGTGATTTTATTTATAGCCATGAGTCTGGATGGCTATATTGCACAAAAAGACGGAAATGTTGACTGGCTGAGGGGACAGGAGCCAGATAATGACGATATGGTGGCCTATCAGGAGTTTATCCGGGGAATAGACACGGTAATTCTAGGGTGGAATACGTATGATCAGATTGTGACGGAACTTTCCCCGGATGAGTGGATGTACAAGGACTTGACAAGCTATATCATGACCCATAAAGAACTTCCTGACACAGAAAATATAAAATATGTAAATGAAAATGTCTGCGAACTTATTAAAAAATTAAGGCAGGAACCAGGAAAAGATATTTGGATCTGCGGAGGGGCTGCAGTCATTCAGCCCCTGATTGAAAAAGATTACATTGACAGATTTCATATCTCAATTATACCGGTTATTTTAGGAAATGGAATTCGCCTGTTTGAAATAACAGAAAGTACAAAACTGTTAAAATTAATCAAATCACAAAGTTATAACGGAATAACAGATGTTATTTATGAACGGAGATAAATTGTCTCATTAGATATCATCTCATTAGTGATGCTTTTGTCTGTAACACTTTTGTTTAGTAAAGAGCGAATTGACAGACACAGAAAGTTTTGCTATACTAAGCAGAAGATTGCTGGGTGAGTTGGAACTCAGTGAAAGGAGTTTGTCATGACTACGAGGGCAGAACAAAAAGCAAAACGGGAAGAAGAGATTTTAATAGCAGCATTAGAGTTGTTTATAAAAAAAGGTTATGCATCTACTAAAACAAGTGAAATTTCAAAAGCGCTGAATATAAGTGAAGGGTTACTATTTCATTATTTCAAAACAAAGGAAATCTTATTGGAGACATTGGTAGATATTGCACTCAGGGAAAGCGATAATTGGGCAGATCAGGAAAATCTGGATCCCATTGATTATTTTGAGCAGGTAGCAGAGTCCGTGTTACGAAGCTTGAAAGAGGACGAAGTTGGATCAAAATTTTTTATTCTGATTGCGCAGCTGAAACAAAGCGAAGGGATTCCAAAACATATATATGAAAAGATTAAATCCAGGGAACAGGATGCCGACAAAATAGCAGAGATCATGAAAATAGGACAGCAAATGGGATCGATACGACAGGGAGATCCTTATGCATTAACGTATTTATTCAGCAACACGTTACAGTCTATAGCCGTACAGTATGCTTTACACAGTAAAATGCCATTTCCAGAGGTTGAATGGATTGTGGATATGTTAAGAAATCATTGAAAATAATAGTAAAGCCGTTTGCTCAAAAAAGAGCAGGTGGCTTTATTTTTTTGTTTTCTAATGCTGATTTTTAGTCCATAAATGTATAGGAGTGGAAAATTCAGGAATCTCCTTTTAACGGTTGACAGATAGTAAAAGCTTTGATATACTAACCGAGTAAAAACTCAACGAGTTAATACTCAATGAGTAAAGACTAAATGAGTTGATAGTAACGATTAAGCTATGGATATGAGAGTGAGATAAGAGCAAGAGAAGGAGAACACATTTGATTTACCGAGGCTGATACGGTTTAAAAGGAATTTTATGCCTGGAGAAATGATGTGTTTCATACGAAAAAGGAGGATTCGTAAATGGATATTGAATATGCAATTAAGGTGAGTGGGCTTAAAAAAGCATACAAAGAAAAAGACGTGTTAAAAGGAGTCTCGTTTGAAGTAAAAAAAGGTTCTATTTTCTGTTTGCTGGGATCTAATGGTGCCGGTAAAACAACAATGGTAAAGATCCTTGCCACATTACTGCGGATGGACAGCGGTACGGCTATGATCGGAGGCCAGGATGTTAAAATGGATGGGGAGAAAGTCAGAAAAAGAATTAGTCTCACTGGTCAATTTGCGGCTGTTGATGAAATACTAACCGGACGGGAAAATCTGGAGATGGCAGCTCGTTTGTGCCATCTAAAGGATTATAAGAAGCAGGCTGATAAATTGTTAAGAGATTTCCATTTGGAAGATGCTGCAGACAAACGAACTGCCGCTTACTCCGGAGGAATGCGCAGAAGGCTGGATATTGCAATGAGTTTATTGGGGAATCCCTCTGTGATATTTTTGGATGAACCTACAACCGGTCTGGATCCTCAAAGCAGAAATGCTATGTGGAACATCATTCAAGAATTAAAAGAAAGTGGTGTTACCATCTTTTTAACCACGCAGTATTTAGAAGAGGCGGAAGAACTTGCAGATCAGGTTGCAATTTTGCATGAGGGCGTGATTATTGCCAATGGAACTGTGGAGGAGATTAAGAAGTTATCTTCCACCGAATACGTTATTTTTACCTTTCATCATCATGAAAGTATGCGAAAGATGACTAAAATGTTTGCTGAGGAAATCTCGGGAATAAATGAAGATGATCAAACAGTGTCAATTGAAATAAAAGGCGGAATGAAACAAATCACAAATATCTTTACCACAATGGATCAGTACGGAATAATATCTTCTTCGTTTACACAAAAGAAAGCTACATTAGAAGATGTATTCCTGAATTTAGTGGATGGGGCTAAGGAGAATAGATATGAATAAAATAGCACATAGTTTAAGCGATACCCTTACAATGGTTTCCAGAAGTATGAAACATACAACCAGGCAAGTTGAAATATTGATCATGACAGCGATTTTGCCTTTGGCACAGCTGTTGATGCTGGTCTTTATCATAGGCGGTTCCATGCAGATTGGAGAATTTTCCTATCTGGATTATATCCTGCCGGGAATATTGTTAATGTCAATCGCAAGCAGTGCATCCATGACAGCCATTTCTGTCAAGGAAGATATGACGAAGGGAATTATGGACCGGTTTCGAACGATGGATATTGGTAAAACAGCGGTATTAAATGGTCATATGGCTGCAACACTGTTAAGATGTGCCATTACAGCCCTGGTTGTACTAAGCGTTGCAGTGATAATTGGATTTCGGGCAAAGGCAGGTTTGTTAGATTACCTCACAATCTTTCTGGTTGTTTTTCTGTTTTCACTGATGTATACCTGGGCAGCAATTGTCTGGGGACTGTTCTGTCCAAGCTTAGAGGCGGTAAGTGCATTCACTTATATTGGAATGCTTCTTCCGTATATCAGTTCCTGCTTTGTACCGGTAGATAATATGCCCGCTGTCCTTCGGGTGTTCGCAAAATACCAGCCGTTTACACCCCTTGCAGACAGCCTCAGAGGATTGCTTCTGGATATGGATACCGGAAATACGATTTTCATTGCGATCGCCTGGTGCCTGGGATTGCTTCTGGTATTCTATATTTGTTCATTGAAAATTTACCATAGGAGAGCAAATAAATAGTTTCGATGTTGGGTGTGATGAGCTGATCTTCTTTTTTGAGTACAATTGATCTTTTTTATAAAGCGTGTTAATATGATTAAAAGCGCAAGAATGATATACGAATGCGGATGTGCAGAAATTATTTAATCTGTGAATGCTGACATTTCTTTGGGCGAGTGAGAAACAGACAGGGAGGTGTGAAAATGCTGATACGTGAATTGTACGAAAATGAAATGGATGGAGCCATTGATTTGGCATGGCATGTATTTTTAGAGTTTGAAGCTTAGGATTATAGTGAACAGGGTGTAAAGGAATTCTGGAAGAGTATACATGATGAGGCATATTTAAATCAATTGCGGATTTATGGAGCTTTTGAAGATGAAAAGATCCTGGGGATTATTGCAACCCGCAATGATGGCGGGCATGTTGCTTTGTTTTTTGTAGATGGAAAATATCAAAGACAGGGAATCGGAAAGGATTTATTTGCACTTGTGTGCAAGGATAATACAAACGGCAACATTACGGTCAATTCTTCGCCCTTTGCAGTTCCTGTCTATCACCATCTTGGATTTACAGATACAGATTCGGAAAAGGTTACGAATGGATTAAGGTATACACCAATGGTTATCAATCTTAATAATCGTCTGTAAATATACATTAGAAAAGAAAGGATAGCTGAGCATGATTTATCTGGAAACTGAGCGTCTTATATTAAGAGATTATGAAGAAAAAGAGGAAGACCTTTATTATCGGCTGAAAAGCGATGATAAGACCATGTATTACCTGCAGGATATTAAGCTTCATTCTGTTGGCGATGCCAGAGAGGATTTTCAAAATATGCTGCAGGATAAGGATTCTGATAACAGGAAGTTTTATTTTCTGCACATGATGTTAAAGGAATCCCGGCAGCAGGTAGGAAGTATAGGATATACCGCTACGGATCAAACCCCGCTGGGGAAACTGGTTCATCTGGGATACTTTACATATCCCGCCTTTTGGGGAAATGGCTATACAACAGAGGCTTTAAAAAAATTACTAGAATTTGCTTTTACAAAAAATGGAGTTTACCGTGTAACTACCGGATGCCTAAAGGAGAACGGGGCATCCGAAAAGGTCATGATAAACTGTGGACTTATTAAGGAAGCGGAACACGTGGACTGGGAATGGCATGATGGAAAAATGAAAACACGCCTGGAATATCGTTTGCTGAAACACGAATGGGAGGGAATAAATGGAACTGATCATACGAAAGTGGCAGATCAAAGATGCCAATGAACTGGCAGCGGCACTGAACAATCAAAAAATTCAGGATAACCTGAGAGATGGAATTCCTTATCCATATACACCAACTGATGCAAAAGAGTATATCAACGCCGTATTAGCGGCTGACCAGGACTCCACTTATGCATTTGCAATTGAAGTGGATGGACAGGTAGCGGGCAGCATTGGCGTTACGCGCTGCAGTAATATCCATTCTTTAACAGCAGAAATGGGATATTACATTGCAGAGCCGCATTGGGGCAGGGGGATTGGGACGGAGGCTGTAAAAGAGACTTGCAGATATATTTTTGATCATACAGATATCATACGGATCTTTGCCGAACCGTTTGCGTATAATGTTCCTTCCTGCCGGGTTTTGGAAAAAGCAGGCTTTCAGTGCGAGGGCATTTTACGTAAAAATGCAGTGAAAAATGGAAAAGTACAGGATATGAAAATGTACGCATTGATTAAGGAAACTTAATGTACCTTATACGGACGCTGGTGCAAAAGACAGAAGAGCTTCGTTTATAATCTGAAGCCCCCTGGCTAAATCCACATGAGAATCAGGGGAGCAGACAGCCAGGCGGATCGCAGGAATAAGCGTGCTGTTTCCCACTAAAAACCGCTCACTGCAAAATACTTGAACACCCTTCTTTCTTAAATAAATTTCCAGTTCGTGACTATTTATAGAATTACGGAGAATCAGCCATCGTAATTGGCTTCTTTGGGTGCCCCAAAGGTCATTTCCGGCTAACAGGTTCTCCGTGATTCTATTTCTTTTTATGATCTCCTGTATTTTATCCGCAGTGATGTGTTCGGCTATACCGGTTTGAATCAATTGAGCGGCTAATTCTGTCTCGATAGGAGAGGACATAACATTGATATTTCGAATTCCGGTGAGCAGGCTTTCCCGGAAAGCTGGTGGTGCCGCCAGAAAAGAAATTCTGAGCCCGGCTGACAGAGAATTGGAAAGCGTGCAGATATGGATGGTATGGTCCGGTATTAATGCATATAGTGAGAGGTTTGGCTTTTCTGATAAAAAGGTATACGTACCATCTTCGATATTAATCAGGGCATATTTTTCTATTATACTGCTTAAATGGATGCGCTCATTTAGTTCCATTGTAACACTAGTCGGATTGTGAGAATCAGGAATTACATAGATTCCTTTTATATTCTCTGCCTTGCAAATCTGTTCTAAGTATTTTAAATCCATTTTGCTGTTGCGATAGGGTATGGGGATCAGAATGATACCTAACATATTTGCAATATTTTTAATACCCGGATATGTAAGAGAATTAGTTGCAATTTTATCTCCGTAACGAAATAGAGATGCCAATATAACCGTTAAAGAATTCTGCAATCCGGACGTAATTAGTATATTTTTGGATTGAGCAGGAATCCCCAGTTTATGCAGCCAAATGCAGGCACTTTCTTTTTGCAGTTCACTTCCTGAAATATCTGTGTATTTTAACAGGTTGTCGATATTTATCCTGGAAGGGAGTTTCTTTAGCATCTGGGTAATATACCTGTTTTGCTGGTAAAGCGGATGTGAGGCGCCCAGATTAATGCAATTGGATTCTTCCCTCTCGCTTAGCATTGGAAGATTGGCGCTTACGTCGGAAGCAACATAGGTTCCTCTGCCGATGGTACCGCTGATTAGCCCCTTAGATTCACACAGCTTAAATGCTCTGGTAACCGTACTCAGATTAACATCCAGATAATCAGCTAATTCTCTTTGGGGAGGCAGTTTATCATTTGGCTGTAAATTTCCGGCAGCAATATCTTTTTCTAATGCAGCAGCGATAGAAAGGTACAGGGGTGTGTTTTCTCTGCTTAGTTTCGGTCTCCAGCTCATAGGATAATTTTCAAATGAATTTACCGGCATAGTATTTCCTCTTTTCAAAATTTTGTTCTGCATACAATTTTAGCATTGAAACCATACAATATCAAGGGTTATAATTTAAGAAGAGGCTGGATAGAGCAGGCTGAATAGAGCAGGCTGAATAGAGCAGGCTGAATAGTAAAGGGTGAATGGAAGAAGATGAACAGAATAGGCTGAAGTATATCTGGTACCGGGAATTTGTAACAGACTGTTAAATCGACCCTATAGTAAGGAGAACATAAATATGGTAAAGAAAATATTACTGCTTGGCGAAGAAAAATTGTATCAAAAAAGTGATCTGGTGGAAAAAGGAGAGGATTTTACGGAAACCATCTCTGATTTACATGACACTCTTATGGATTTTAAGAGTCGGTATCAGGCGGGGCGTGCAATAGCCGCACCTCAGATTGGCGTGGGAAAACGTATTATTTATATGTATCTGGATAAGCCGGTTGTATTTATTAATCCCTGGCTTGAGTTTCCGGACGATGAAGAGATGGAGGTACTGGATGATTGCATGTCTTTCCCTAATTTATATGTAAGAGTAAAAAGGTTCAGACGCTGCGTAGTGAGGTATGTGGATGCGGAATGGAAGAGTAGGGAGATGCGGCTAGAGGGCGATTTGGCTGAATTATTTCAGCACGAATATGACCATCTGGAAGGTATCCTTGCAACTATGAGGGCGGTGGACGACAAAGCGCTTTGCATGAGGGGAGAATGAATATGAAGAAATTAGGGATACTTGGAGGAATCAGTTTTACATCTACGATAGAATATTACAAAAAGATTATGAATCTGTATTATGAAAGATTTCAGGACTATTATTATCCGGAGATCGTAATAGAAAGCCTGAATTTTCAATATTTTACAGATCTTGAAAATCAGAACCGCATGGAGGAATACATCAATTGCATTCGGTCCGGTATTGAAATTTTAAAGCATGCAGGAGCAGAGATCGTGATTATGGCTGCCAATTCTCCTCATTCCGTGTATGATGTAATAGAAGAGGACGCCGGTGTGCCAATGATAAATATTGTGGATTCCGTAGCAAAACAGGCACAGGCTCTGTCCAGGAAGAAGCTGCTTTTAACCGGGATTCGATATACAATGAGTCATTCATTTTATATAGACAGAATGAAAGAATATGGCATTGAAATCATATCTCCGGATGAGAAACAGCAAAATATAATTGATGATATAATATTCGGTGAATTGGCAGTACATAAAATAAACAGCCAGTCTCAAAGGAAATTTATGGACATAGTGGGTTTTTACCAAAAAGAGTGTGGGATTGTGGGTGTTATGTTAGGATGCCCAGAATTGCGGTTGGTG
>NZ_JAWYAJ010000120.1:0-5999 GCF_034124845.1 Robinsoniella sp. | reverse complement strand
ACGTTACCGGTAATAAATCGGAAAAAATCTTGTCCATCGCTTGTGTGTATGTTACAATAGTGAAGTTGTATGTATCACCTTATTAATGGGTATTCTATTTGGATACAAGAAATGACGGAGTGATAAATCTTTCAATAAGGGAGTAGATAAGAATGGATAATGTATTTTTTAAAGAATTTTTAATGTTAAGTGACATTCGGACATTGCTTTGCCTGGGGCTTTTAGTCGTATTATTCATAGTGATGAACAGAATTCAAAAACGAAAAGTAAGTTTTTCCAAAAGAATGATTATCGGTACTGTGTTTGGATTGGTACTGGGACTGGTTGTACAGGCAGTATCCGGATTTGTAAGTCAGCCGATGGAAATTACTTTTGTTGCGGAAACTACGAAATGGTATGGCTTGTTTGGCAATGGTTTTATAGATTTGATCAGAATGCTGGTTGTACCCCTTGTTATGGTATCTATTATTCATGTAATCATCAATATGCAAAAGGATGCCAACATCGGAAAGTTGACGAAAAATACCATTGTGGTAACGATGGTGATGGTTATTATTGCTGTGGTTGTGGGACTGTGCGTAGGTGTTCTGTTCCGGGTTGGAACTGGAATGTCAACTACAGCGGAAGCAGTGGAAATGAAAGAAATTAAAACAGTGGTGGATACTCTAAGAGGGCTGCTGCCCGCCAATCCGGCTCAGGCGATGGTGGATGTAAATATTATCGCCCTGGTGATTTTTGCCGTATTTTTTGGTTTGGGTGCCAAAAGAATGTCAAAAAAATACTTTGATGTGGTAAAGCCGTTCTTTGACCTGATCAATGCACTTCATAAAATTATAATGAGTATTGCCATGACAATTATCAAATATATGCCTTATGCTGTTATTGCACTGCTGGCAAATACCATTGCTCAAAAGGGAATTGAAAGTATTCTGGAAGTGGGAATTTTCATTGCGGCCTTGTATACGGCAGTGGCAATTATGTTTGTGATTCAGCTGATTGCCCTGGTAATCTTTGGCGTGAATCCGGGGATATACCTTAAAAAAGGCATATCTGTTATGATTTTAGCATTTACTTCAAGGTCAAGTGTAGGCTCTCTGCCGCTTACCATTGAAACCCTCACCGATAAAATGGGTGTAAATGACGGTACAGCCAATTTTGTGGCCGGATTTGGAACAACAGCGGGTATGCAGGGATGTGCAGGAGTATTTCCGGCGCTGCTCCTTGTATTTGTAGCAAATGTAAATGGTATGCCCATAGATATTACCTTTATTGCAATGTCCATTATTGTTGTGACTTTAGGATCCCTGGGAATTGCAGGAATACCGGGAACTGCTACGATGGCGGCTTCCGTTGCCCTCTCGGGCGTAGGCCTGGCATCCTCCTTTCCGGTTGTCAGCCCGATTCTGGCAATTGACCCGATTATTGATATGGGAAGAACGCTCCTTAATGTAACTGGTTCTATGGTGAATGCGATTGTGGTGGACAGGACATTAGGGCAGATGGATATGGATAGATTTAAGGATATGAGTACGGAAGTGGTGGCGGAGAGTAAGAAAGAGGATTAATCGAATAAGGTATAGAATGTAAAGAAGAAGATGTGCCGGTAATGATATGGCATATCTTCTTTTTTTGTGATTATTATCTACCATTTATAATTATTTCGATATAATATAAGCGTATATTAACACTCTTTATGGCAAAATACAAGATAAAATTTAGTGATAATGCTTAAAAAATGGTAAAAAATAAAATATTAAAATATATATTGACAAAATTAAATTATGAATATAGAATAATATTATCGAAAAAGAAATAAAAAGCAATTTTCAACTTCAACAAGAGAGGAGTTAATCATGGGTGGAAAGATAGTAATTGCAGCGGATCTTGGTGCCAGCGGCGGTAAGATGGCGAAAGGATATTTTGAAGGAAACAAATTGTATGTAGATGAATTCTTTGACTTTCCAAATCGGCCTATGGAACTGAATGGAAACCTATATTGGAATTTGTTTGGCCTATATAACAGCATTTTAGAAGGGATGTCCTACTATGCAAAGGAACACGAGATTGAAGCGGTGTCTATTGACACGTGGGGAGCCAGTTATGGTCTGCTGGATAAAAGAGGAAGATTGTTGGAACCTGTATATCATTACAGAGATCTGCGGACCAGAAATTCGGTAGAAAATTTGTATAAGGTTTTACCGAAGAGAAAGCTTTTTGCAATGACAGGATGCCAGCCTAACAGGACTTATACACTTCCACAGTTATATTCTTACATAGAACATAACGATAAGATTCTGGATTTAGCGGAATGTATGCTGTTTTTACCGGATCTGCTGGAATATTTTCTCTCGGGTGTAAAATCTACAGAGCGGTCAATAGCAGGTACGTCAGGTATGCTGATGCCGGAGCAGAATGATTGGGCATTTCAGGTACTGGATACTCTTCGGATACATAACCGAATGCTGATGCCTCTGGTTGACGCAGGAACACAAAGAGGAACAGTTCTTAAGAATATTGCTGAAGCGACAGGAATGGGCAGGGCAAAAGTAATCGCAGCTGCAGGACATGATACAGCAGCAGCCGTTCTTGGAATCCCTGATTTCGGTATAAATCAGCTATACATCAGTATGGGAACCAATGTAAATATGGGAACAGAATTAATGAAAAGCAACCTATCGGAAAAAGCATATAGAGGCGGATATAAAAATGCCGGGGTTTTGGACGGTAGAAAGATTTTATACCGGGATTTTTCAGCATTTTGGATCCTGAACGAACTTCGCAGAATATGGCTCACGGAAGGGAAACATTATGATTACTCTGCAATTATGGAGATGGTAATAAACTGCGAATCAAAGCATGTTTACATTGATGTGGAAGAACCGTCCATAAATAATCCGGAAGGCAATATGAAGGATAAAATGAATCGATTTCTTGCCGGGACAGGACAGAAATTATTAAATGCGGATGCAGAATTTGCCAGATGCATCCTGGAAAGTATAGCGTTGAAGATAAAATACTGTTTTGAATATTTAAAAGATGAGCTTAGTATTCCTTTACATAGAGTTTCTGTAATAAACGGAGGCAGCCGCAATTACGTTCTGATGCAGATGATTAGTGATGCATTGGAGATGCCTGTTTTCTGTGGTATGCCATATGCTACCTTAACCGGAAATATACTTACTCAGTTTTATTCTCTCCAGGAAATAAAAACAGTGGATGAAATAAGAGAATTATCAGCACATTCTTTCGAAATGAAAGAATATCAGCCCCGGGCAGAGGAAAAAGCGATCTGGGATATGGATTTACAGAGCATGGTTGAAAAAGGGATATGTAAGTAAGTATAAGTTCATCTCAGGAGGGATGAAAGAAAAATAAAAGATAGAAAGGGCTTTATTGCAGTTTTTGCTGCAATATGCAGATGGGTGTAAACATGAACGAAGAAATGAAAGTAAAAATGCAAGAATCAGGAATTTCGGAAGAGGTGCTGGGTCAGGTACTGTTTGTAGCAAAACGAATGGATGAAAAAGGTCTTGTTAATTCTTTTGCCGGGAATATTTCGGCAAAATCAGATGGCAAAATCTATATCACGCCTACCGGGCAGAACAAAGGACTTTTGACACCGGAGAAAATAGCAGTGGTGAATTCAAATGGTGAGAGGATATGGGGAATGAAAGAGACATCGGAAATTATAATGCATTCCATGGCATATGATATTTGCGAAGCAAACGGCTGGGATGTGGGAGGTGTCGTACACAGCCACTCAAAAGTACTCACTGCATTTTCTATGGCAGGATTGGATGTGGAAACGGAGGCATTACCGGAAATGATGGGTAATTTCCACAAAATCCCTTGTGTTCCTTATGGTGCACCCGGAACAAAATTTATTATGACTATGGCGGAACCTTATTTTGCAGATGGTTATCGGATTGTTCTTCTGGGAAATCATGGGAGCCTGGCTGTAGGAAAAACGGTAGAAGATGCCATGAATGTGGTAGAAGCATGTGAATCTATTGCAGAGCAGATATTGATAACAAAATATCTTCTGGGGGGAGAAAATGCATTAGATAAGGATGAAGTTGCCAGATTTTTAGAAATATATAAGGAAAACAGAGAAAATCGAAGATTATAATAGAAGGTATTTGTGTTTTTGCCTGTCGGTAAAAATATGAGTATAAATAACAAAAACAGGATGTAAGTTAAAGGAGGAAAAGGTATGAAGTTCAAAAAGGCAGCAAGTATTTTATTAGCTTTATCAATGGTATTGGGGATGACAGCGTGCGCAGGCGGAGAAAAAGAAACATCGGGATCTGAAAAAGAATCAACTATCAAGGAAGAGACAGGAGCAACTAAATCAGAAACTCTTTCACAAGATGATACATAGGAAGCAAAATCAGAAACAGCAGATGCAGCTTCCGGGGAAGATACCACATTAACAATGTGGTCATGGTCCCCGATAACGCGTACTTGTGAAAAGATGCTGGATGCATTTGAAAAAGAAAATCCCGGAATCAAGATTGAATTTTCTTATTATAACTATGATCCGGAGTATTTGTCCGCCCTTTCGGCAGCAGCAGCATCGGACAGCCTGCCGGATATCATTGGTTTGCAGCCCGGATCGTTAACAGCGCAGTATGCGGACTATTTAATGGATTATTCTGATTATGCAGCAAAAGACTGGGGAGATAATTGGAAAGAAAACTATCCGGATATGATTGCAGACCAAATTCAAATGGGAAATAAAGATGGGGAAACCTCTAATTATATTCTGCCGGTTGAGGCGCAGATTATAAGTATCGTATATAACAAAAATGTTTTTGAGAAGTATAACTTAGAAATTCCTACTACATATGATGAATTTAAGGAAGTGTGTAAAACGCTCAATGATAACGGAGTGGCACCATTGTTCTTTGGCGGATCCAATGGCTGGCAGGCTGTAAATATGTTTACAATGTTGTGCTCTCAATTAGATACTACGATCTTTGATAAGGCACAGGCGGGAGAAATTAAATGGACTGATCCGAAGTTAGTTGAGGCTATGGGGAATTATAAGCTGATGTTTGACGATGGAATTTTCCAGACAGGAGCAATGTCTGCCGATGCCAACACGAATGGAACTCCTGCATTTGTATCAGATAATGCAGCTATGATGGTACTTGGTTCCTGGTGGTGTCAGGAATTTACTGCGGAAGATCCCGCAACTACAGTCGCCAACTGGGATTTTGGATTTTTCTATCTGCCTCCCATTGGAACGGCGGCAAAATCAGCAACTCCGGTTGGAGGTATCGATTTCGGATATGGTATAACAAAAAACTGCAAAAATCCTGATGCGGCATGGAAAGCCATTAAATCTTTTAGTTCCGGTGCCGGAATACAAGCATGCGCAGACGATGTAAACAACCTGCCTGCATTTAAAGGAATTGAACCTGAGAATCCAGAACTGAATCCGGAATTAGTAAATCAGTATAATTCTTTTGCCAAAGACCTTGACAGTGCTATGAACCAGCGAATCAGTGAACCGACAATAGAGACGGCACTCCAGAATGCTTTAGCAGGTGTCGGTTCAGGTGAATTGTCACCGGAAGAAGGCTGTCAGGCAGTTCAGGATGCACAAGATGCTCTTTAAAAAAAGGTATGCCAATTCGCTTCGCATGTCTGAAAGGAGAATCAATTTATGAGTAATGTGGCATCGAGTAAAAGGATAAAGAAAAAGTATAATATTCCCGGATATTTATTTATTCTCCCTTCTATATTATTCTTTGTATTTTATATTTTATATCCCATTGTCTTTGTTGGGTGGAGCAGCGTTTACGACTGGTCCACTCTCAAAAACATGACTTTTGTGGGAGTCGAAAATTATACAAAAATATTCAGGGATAAAGTTTTTTGGACAACTATGAGAAATTCATTGTACTGGATCATTACAACTGTTCCCATCCAGGCAGCGCTAGAGCGTGTTTTAAAATTAAAAGTTGCACAAAACAAATGTTTTGCATCTCCGT
>NZ_JAWYAJ010000119.1:0-2866 GCF_034124845.1 Robinsoniella sp. | reverse complement strand
GTTCCTGGGAAAAAGTGCCTGCATCAACCACCAGATATTCTTCTGTCTCTGTTAAATCCAGAAGTTCGGCACGTTCCAGCCCTTCAGCCAGGACACGGAATATATTCTGCGGCAATTTTACTACCTGCTTTATCTCAACAATCGTCCCGATATGATACAAATCATCCAATTCGGGATCAGACAGATCCGGGTCTTTCTGCGTTACTACAAACAGCCTCTGTTCTTTTAGCATTGCTTCTTCTATGGCTCTGATCGATTTGGTCCTGCTGATATCAAAATGCACAATCATTGCAGGTAAAATGGTCATTCCCCGTAGGGCAACCGCCGGTATATTCTTTAATATTTCACTCATTTTTATCCCTCTAGTACAGTATTGCGTGAATTCCGATAAATAGAATGGACGTCACCAATTGTGCAATACGTTTTCAAACACGCCCTACGCAGTCTCTGAACTTATCTTTAGTTTTCTGCGCGCACTTTTTGATGGCAGCGCTCTCTCATCCCTGTGCATAATCTCGGGATCACCTGTACCTTCAATGGTTTCCTTATTTACTACGCATCTTTCAATTGTTTCATCGGAAGGAACGGTATACATCAGATCCATCATGGATTTTTCAAGGATAGCACGCAGTCCTCTGGCCCCGGTTTTTCTGGCAAGGGATTTTTCAGCAATTGCTTCTACTGCCCCTTCATCAAAGTCCAGATCAACTCCATCCAGTTCAAACAGCTTCTTGTACTGTTTGATAATAGAGTTTTTCGGCTCTCTTAAGATGCGAATCAGGGTATCTTTATCTAATGCTTCCAGTGAAACAGTTACCGGCACACGTCCGATAATTTCCGGTATCATACCAAATTTTACAAAATCCTGTGGAAGTACATGACGCAGGATTTCTCCGATGTCTTTTTCTCTCTTGTCTGCTATCTGAGCATTGAATCCCATTGATTTAGTATCCATACGGGTTTCAATGATTTTGTCCAGTCCTTCAAACGCTCCACCGCAGATAAACAGGATGTTGGTTGTATCGATCTGGATCAACTCCTGATGGGGATGTTTTCTGCCCCCCTGAGGCGGAACACTTGCAACGGTTCCTTCCAGAATCTTCAACAGTGCCTGCTGCACACCTTCTCCTGATACATCTCTGGTAATGGATGCATTTTCTGATTTTCTTGTAATTTTATCTATCTCATCAATATAAATAATTCCGTACTGTGCACGGTTAATATCGTAATCTGCTGCCTGAATGATTTTAAGCAGAATATTTTCAACGTCTTCTCCAACGTATCCTGCTTCTGTCAATGCGGTCGCATCTGCAATGGCAAAGGGTACATTTAATAATTTTGCCAGTGTCTGCGCCAATAGTGTCTTACCGGAACCGGTTGGTCCAAGCATCAGGATGTTACTTTTCTGAAGCTCTACACCAAGATCTTTTCCTGCCATAATTCTCTTATAGTGATTATAAACTGCTACGGACAACGCTTTTTTTGCATCATCCTGTCCGATTACATATTCATCCAAAAATGATTTTATTTCTTCGGGTTTCATGAGATTAATCTCGTCCCCGTTGTCCATTCCGAAATCATCTTCTAATTCCTCTTCGATAATTTCAGAACAGATTTCAATACACTCATCGCAGATATATACCCCGCTGGGCCCTGCAATCAGTTTTCGAACCTGATCTTCTGATTTGTTGCAAAACGAACACCGAACTTTCGGTTCTGCATATTTCCCTGCCATCTTTCCACCTCATAATGATTTCTTTGGCTGCAAAGAACAGCCCTTTTATAACTTCCAAATCTATATAAGACTCCCACTCACAGAGCAGGAGCCTTATCTTCATGCATCGTCTAACGATTTGCAATGACATCATCAATGATGCCGTATGCTTTTGCTTCTTCTGCACTCATATAGTGATCTCTCTCTGTATCCACTTCGATAACTTCAAGGGGCTGACCCGTATTTGCAGCAAGATGCTCGTTTAATTTTCTTCTTGTACCTAAGATCTGATCTGCAACAATCTTAATATCGGTTGCTTGTCCCTGTGCACCGCCGGATGGCTGGTGAATCATGATCTGTGAATTCGGAAGTGCAAATCTCTTACCTTTTGCACCGCCTGCCAGCAGAAATGCTCCCATGCTGGCTGCCATGCCCATACAAATAGTAGAAACATCGCATTTAATATAGTGCATCGTATCATAGATTGCCCACCCGGATGATACGGAACCACCCGGACTGTTAATGTAAAGGTGGATATCCTTTCCAGGATCTTCTGATTCTAAAAATAACAACTGTGCAACAATTAAGTTAGCACTGACATCATTTACTTCCTCACCGAGAAAGATAATTCTGTCTTTTAATAATCTTGAATAGATATCATAGGATCTCTCACCCCTGCTTGTCTGTTCAATGACATAAGGTACTAAGCTCATGATGACTCCTCCTGTCTATCTTCTATAATATATGTGTTCACCAAAAGTCTGATTAGATTTCTTTTGCAGCTTCGGTAACCATAGTTACTGCTTCCTGAATCGCTAAATCATTTTTGATCTGTTCTTTTTCATAATCGCCCATGATTTCTTTCAGTTTTTCTACTTCCATTTTGTACATTTCAGCCATTTTTGCTAATTCTGCTTCTACCTTCTCATCGCTGATCTGGATATCTTCTGCTTTTGCAACTGCTTCTAACACAAGGCTGTTCTGGATGCGTTTTTCAGCTTCCGGTCTCATCTGTTCGAATAATTTCTCAGCTGTCATTCCGGTAAACTGGAAGTACTGCTCTACGGATAATCCCTGAGACTGGATTCTTCTTGCAAAATCATCTGCCATCTGACGAACCTGTCCGTCTACCATTGGATCCGGAATTTCCAT
>NZ_JAWYAJ010000118.1:0-7455 GCF_034124845.1 Robinsoniella sp. | reverse complement strand
TCCCATCAGAAGCCGCCACATACTGTTTGGTCCCATGGAATCACCTGGGAACCGGTATCTTTTCAGATTCTCATTTGTTCGGGAAAATGGAATCTCTTTTGCAATCTTTAGCTTCTTTTCCTTTTCACCGGCTGAAAGCTTTAGAAAATTTGTATTAAACGTACCGTCTATTTCACCGTCCGCATCCATATAGCTTCCTGCAATTCGCGTCATGGATGTTCTAGCCGGTGTCATTCGTCTGGTTAATTCCAGCATATCTTCTCTGTTAATCATCGTTATACCTTGTCTCTCCCTTCAGTCTCGAGCGTGTTTTAAAATACTATGCCCTATTTTAGCATACTCTTTGGGGTTATGTCATCAAAATTAGGAAATATCCCTGCCATTGAAGGCCCTGACCGCAATCTTATAAGAAACAGTGTAAATAGTAAATACAATAATAAGAATCATAATGGAAAGACTGATTCTCGGAAGCTTTAGAATTTCATTTAGAATACTCAGCAACTTTGAAATTCCCAATAGGATAACTACGGAACTTGCATATGAGAATACTGTAAGCAGTTCCATCTTTTCCACAGCATTTTTAGACAGATATATAAACCCAATGGATAAACTGCCGGAACACAACGCAATCCCAGATGCTGTCATGGTCATTTCCAGGAACAGAATGAAATCGGAACGATGAGTGATTAATCCTGGTAAGCTAATGAGAAAGCCCGCCAGAATACCAACGCCAATAATCTCTAAAAGAAGAATATATTTACTCAGCACAATTTCGTTTCTGCTCAGCATCGCCGGCACAGCCAGTTTATCCCATTTCACATTATTGTCCATTGTAAAGGTAGAAGTTATGGTTGTACTGAAAATCAGTATCGGTATTGCAGTAATAAAAGCGGTTCTTTTGGTAACAAAACAATATGCGATTAAAATGGCAGTCAAAATCAGATACATGTTTTTTATTTTATTTAAATTGTAAATATCTTTTCTGATCAATCCGTTCATACCACTGTCCCCCTTGCAAGTATCAGCATAATTTCTTCTATGCCTGGCTGTTCAACTATGTATTCTTCCTTATTGAAATGATTTTCAACCCTGTTGTCCAGGATGCAATCTACATGATTTCCTTCTGTCCGGTAAGCAACCATTCCATTTTTGTCCAGTTCATTGAATTTTGAAGCCCTGCAATGCATCAAACGATAATGATAGAGCAGTTCATCCTTTTCTTTACTGAAAATAACATGCCCATCATTAATAAAAGTAATATAATCTGCAATCTTCTCAAGATCCGTAATTATATGTGATGAGAAAAGAATACTCTTACTTTCGTCCTGAATAAACTCCAGAAATAGTTTCAGTATTTCCTCTCTCATAATTGGGTCTA
Organism: Robinsoniella sp.; assembly: GCF_034124845.1. Taxonomy (NCBI): domain Bacteria; kingdom Bacillati; phylum Bacillota; class Clostridia; order Lachnospirales; family Lachnospiraceae; genus Robinsoniella; species Robinsoniella sp. The sequence goes on along the minus strand of NZ_JAWYAJ010000118.1, from coordinate 6,077 downwards.
ACGATCCTGTGATTTCATCTAAAATCAATAACCGGGGACAGTGGGACAACGCCACTGCCAGATTCAGTTTTACTTTGTTGCCTTTTGACATTTCTTTGACCGTGGTATGTTCCGGTATAGCCAGACGCTGTAAATATTGATGGAATAAATTTTCGTCCCATTTAAGGTACATTTTCCTAAAAATCTTATTGACCTCTTTAGAAGTAAGATGTTCCGGAAGACTATGTCATCGTACACAACCGCGATATTTTCTTTGTCTTCTTTCGTTAGTTCCAAATAATTTTTGCCAAAAATCCGGATACTTCCTTCATTTAAATTGATAATGTTCAATATGGAATTGATAATGGTCGTTTTACCGGCACCGTTAGGACCGATCAGCCCCATGATTGCCCCCTCCGGACAGGAAAATTGAACATGATCAAGGGTAAATGATGCAAATCGTTTCGTAATATCATTAATTTCAAGAATATTTTTCATATGGCACCTCATTTTAAATATCAGTCAATTTGTGACTCATCAAACAGCAGTTTTATCAATGCAAGAACGCTGTCCTGCTCTATGCTATATTTCCTGGCAAGTGCAATTAACTCCATCGCCTTGTCTTCCAATAGCTGATTGCGCTGGTCTTCCAGACCACCTGAATTATGATTTGTGATATAGGTTCCTTTTCCGACAACAGTTTCAATGATTCCTTCCTTTTGCAGTCTGTCATAAGCTTTCTGGACGGTAAGCACGCCAATTCCCAGTTCTTTTGCCAGACTTCTTACGGAGGTTATCATATCGCCGGATTTTAATTCGCCTGTCAGTATCATATCCTTGATCTGTGAGCCGATTTGTTCATATATTGGCTTACTGCTTTTGTGGCTAATCATAATTTCCAATTTCCGTTTTCCACCTCTCTTTTTCAAGCACGCTTCCAGCCCGCTGCGCGCCCTTATACGGGACAAATCTCCCGCACACTGGACGCACAGTGTCAAAATTCATAGCAGCATTTATAGTAGAATTACCGGTACCACAATACACAGAACCATAATAATTAATAGTACCCACCCTAAAATTCGCTGTGTCCTTGACAGGTCTCTCTTATGACAAGTCATTTTTGTCTGTATCTGCGGGATAGATTCTAATAGTTTTTTTGCAGGCTCTTCGTCTGTTTCAGCCACCATAATATCTTCACCGGCATAAGAATCTCCCATATATAAATCCATTATGCTGCCTTGACGCCATGCCAATATACCGTTTTCTTTTAAAATACAGACCATTTGTTCAGCCTCTGTCATGCTTCCCACAGAAGCTATTTTTACAAATCCATTTTCACTCATAAAATACACCTCCGGCTTGTAAATTCTTATCTGTTATATATAACACTATAATACACTACATAACACTTGTCAATATGAAACTGATCAGGACGGTAAAATCCGCTTTTCCGGCACAGCCGGTCACTGGTATTGGGGATATGGCAATGCATTCGTTTGTTGGATTTGCTGATTGACAAGAATAGATTTTTCCACTATTCTTTATGTACTAGCTTTTAAACTGCAAATAAATTGAGCGTAAATAAATTTAAATAAATTAAATTGACTCATGGTGAAGTGGCTTTATAAAAGGACGGGAAATGCTTATGTTGAAGAATAAAATCCGAACTGAAAAAGAAACAGAAAAATATTTAGAAGAATTAAAAGACTGGCTTAAAGAGGTTAAGCATACTCCTGTAGAAGAAATGGCGGATTTCTTTGCCAACCGAATTGGTGAGTATAATCATGTTCATTTGAAAAATTGGGGGGAAGAATATGATCATATTGCAGATTTCTTTGAGAATGGTTTACACTCATTACTTGATATTGGCTGCGGCACAGGACTGGAGCTTAAATCCATGTACAGGAGATTTCCGGATGTGAGGATTACAGGTATTGATTTGTCTGAATCTATGCTGGAAAAATTGCGGGAAAGCTACGGTGATAAAAATATTGAATTAATCAATGCAGACTATTTTCAATACCCGTTTGCCGAAAATAAGTTTGATGCCGCTCTGTCATTTGAAACACTTCATCATTTTAAATACGATAAAAAGCAGCAGATCTACAAGAAGCTTTATGAGACGATAAAACCCGGTGGATATTATATTGAATGTGACTATATTGCCTGTGGTGATGAAGAGGAATCTCTTTGTCTTGAAGAATACGAATACAGGCGCAAACAAAATAATGTCCCTGAAGATATGTTTATACATATTGATATTCCGCTGACATTGGAACATCAATGTGAGCTTATGAAAAATGCCGGTTTTAAATCGGTGCAGGTATTGTATCAGAATTACTTTCCCCGCTGACATCCAGATCATAATGTTTTGTTCCATCTGTATCTATAAAATAGCCTATGCCCTCCTTAGAGACAAATCCCATTCGAATAAAGTTATTACTTTTACTCTCCTCTTCCAGTTGAGAAAGGGCAGCATCCAAATCAACGGTACTCTCATATCCTGAAAAGGACGCAATGGCACCTAAAGTCTGAAGGTCTCCGTCAATTTGTGTAGTGATAATATTTTTATACTGAGATACAATTTCATACATATACTTTTGCGCTTCCTTCTCCTGGGTGCTATTTATGCTGAAATAAATGACACCGCCCACCAGCACAAGAATGACACAAATGATAGAAACCAGGGTTATGGAAATTCTGATCTGTTTCTTTATATCTTTCGCTTCCAAACCGCTCCCTCCTCTGCACTGCTATAAAATTATAAATCTATCATAACACGCACATAACAATTTTTCACTATAAACTGCGCTTTATTTTCATTATCTAACAGTTTATAGATTTATCAGGAATCTTACTAAAACCGATACTGAAATTGTCACCAATTTATCCTTTTTTCATATTATGTTGAGATAAATCAAATTTATCAAACCAAATTTGTTATGCATCTTTTATAAGTTTTGTTCTGAAAATGTACGATTTGGTATATTGAATTTTGTTCCGGCTGCGGGACAGACTTGAATGCGCTGTAAGGTGCAGAAATGGAGGCAATTATGAGTTGTAATAAAAAATGTATGCAAACGCATGTTCATGAGGTACTGGGAAGCGTTCGGCTTGCTGAACTGAATGAAGATCCTCACAATCACCGCTTTGCAGGTGTAACAGAAGAAATAATAAAAGTACCTGGCGGACACATTCACAAATTTACTGCGAAAACAGACTTTTATGAAGATCACTTTCATCCCATCTGTGTAACCACGGGCCTGCAGGTTCCGGTTGGCAAATGCGGCGATGAGCGCCATGTGCACTTTATTGATTCTCAGACAGAAATTGAAGATGGACATTTTCATAGATTTATTGCTTCTACTTTAATTGAGAATCCTATTGGTGATTAATACGATACAGAGTAAGTAGAGGAAAGGATGTCGCATACAGCTGATCACAAAGCTGTATGCGGCATCCTATTATGGCATTCTATTGGGATTTTCAGAATCTATCAGGTTCTCCTTTTGCTATTATTTGTTAGGATTTCTTGTTACTTCACCCCTGATCTTCTCCGCATGCTCCAAAACCCATCCTGCCGCATATGTATCAGCCATTTCAGGATACGTATAATGCAGGTCTTCTGCTGCCTCAATGGCAACGGCACGAAATAGTTCCATAGTTGTCAGCAGGGCTTCCAGCATATCATTCTTTTCATAACGTGAAAAACAATCTGATAATTTCCCGACAATCCAATCCGCTGCCCACTCCTCTAGAAAACGACCGCCGTGCCAGGTATCATAATCCGGTCCGTTTTTTAAATGGGCATGAATCTCAATAAGCGTGAGCAGTTTCCATTTCATATAATTATCAACGCATGCTTTTGCTGTCCATAATTCGCCCCGCATCAGTTTCTTTGCCGTCCAGACGGTATGGTACCAAAAATCATGAACTATATTGTTAAATTCTGTTTCGGATAATACCGGAAAGACTTGCGGTACCTGTGGCAGTTGTTGAATAGACTGCCCTATCCCAATCTTGTCTACAAGTACGCGAAAGCCTCTTGATAATATGTGGGGGGTTACACCGCTTTCTACAATATTGTTGAGATTATCTTTTGGAAGTATTACAAAATCCACATCCAGTGCATGGTCAAAAAGAATACTTCGCTCGACTCCGCCATCTATGGTATTTTCTATAAAAGAAATATAGAAGTTTCCAATCTGTTTCAGCCATTCATCGGATTGAATAAAAGAGTCCGGATGATCGACGATCATGATAATGTCAAGATCAGAATTGTCATCTGCCGGATGGTCGTCTCTGGCCTGTGAACCTATGACCAAAGCTGCCTGCAGATCATCATTGTTTTTTCCCAAAAGGATGATCTTCTGAATAATATTTTTATATCGGTCCATTAGTTTTGTCCCTCCGTTTTCATTTGTTACATAATTTTAACAGAAACCATTCATTTATGCCAGCAGAAACCATTTGGATTAATAATGACACCACTGTCATTATTATATTGACACCCGCCATCTCCCATGCTATATTAAAATGACAATACTGTCATTATTAAAAAAGGGAGGAAATATTTTGCCGAAAGTAAACGAATCATACTTTGAAAAAAAGAAGAATCAAATTTTAGATGCTGCTTTTTCTGTATGCATGAAAAAGCCAGCCAATGAAGTTACAATGAGCGACATAGTAAAAGAAACAGGTTTTAGCCACGGTGGTGTATATAAGTATTATTCTAATATTGATGATATTTTCATTGCGCTTTCCAATCGGTTCAACCACATATCAGATTTTAAGGATAAGATAAGCGGAATATTCGCATCAGAGGGTAAACCGGAAAAGATTCTTATGGAGGTATTCCATGTGGTTTCAGAAGATATTAAAAATACCCTGCTGGGATACGGGAAAATAAGCTTTGAACTGGGCACCCTGTTTGCGAATGATCCGGAACGCCTTCTCTATTATCGTTCTCAGGTCACAGAAGCATCGAATTATGATTTTCTCATTGAAAAGACCTTTCATTTTATGGAAAAAAAGACTGCTGAGGGATATTTTAAACCGATAATACCGCTTCACGATATTTATATGCTTATCATCGCATCCTTTGACGGGATCACCCGTGATGTGATTTTATCCAAATGTTATCAGCTAAAGGGGCCTTTATCAGAAAACGACAGATTTGATGAAACTAAATTAATGAGAAGCCTTTGTGCCAGCATTCTGCTGTTACTATCGGGGAATTCGGATATGATGGAGGAATATTAGATGGATACTGCACAAAACAAAATGTGGAATAAGAATTTTAATCTGGTTATCATAGGACAGATCATTTCCCTTTTCGGGAGCGCCATGCTGCGATTTGCACTGTCATTATATGTAATGGATATAACGGGACGGGAGGATATATTTGCTGGATTATTTGCAATATCCAACATCCCAATTTTACTCTCTCCGTTAGGGGGAGCGATTGCAGACCGGTTCAACAGGCGTAACCTGATGGTGATCTTTGACTTTTCAAGCAGTTTTGTTGTATTTATATTCATACTGCTGCTGGCTCAGAATGGTCATTCGATTCTGCTGATTGGAGTTGTGATGGTTTTACTGTCAGTAATCAGCGCTATGTACACACCGACCGTAACTGCCAGCATTCCCCAATTGGTTGAGGAATCTTCATTAGCGGGGGCAAACGGCATCGTTCAGGCTGTGCAGGCACTGTCCTATGTTGTGGCACCTGTATGTGCAGGAATCCTGTATGGGATAATGTCTGTACAAGCATTAATTGCTGTCAGCGGCGCTGCTTTCTTTTTATCGGCAGTGATGGAGATTTTTATCAGGATTCCGTTTGTAAAGAGGCAGTCGGAAGGTGCCATGCTGAAAACCATCGGCAGGGATATGAAGGAAGGATTTGTCTTCGTTGCAAAACAGCCGTTTATATTAAAAGCCATGCTTATAGCAGCGCTGATCAACTTCATCCTCACTCCTCTTTTTGTTGTGGGTGGACCGATCATTCTGCGAATGACTATGAAAAGTACGGACACTATCTATGGTATAGGAATGGGAATTATACAATTTGCTAATATTTTAGGGGCGCTGCTGATTGG
>NZ_JAWYAJ010000117.1:0-9052 GCF_034124845.1 Robinsoniella sp. | reverse complement strand
ATACGGTTACTGATCACATTAAGCAATGTAGACTTTCCCGCACCATTTCTTCCAAGAAGTCCATAAATCTTCTCTTCCTCAAAAAATAGATTCACATGATCCAGTGCCACAGTATCCTTAAATCTTTTACTGATATTTACTACCTCTATCCCAGTCATTTCTTATATCCCCTTTCAATCATTCCTAATAATTCTTCATCTGAAATATTCAGCCTCTTTGCTTCCTCAATCATCCCGCTGATATAGTGTTCAAAGAACTGATCCTTTCTCTTTTGTCTCAGCTTCTCAACCGCTCCAACTGCTACAAACATACCTACACCTCTCTTTTTATAAACAATCCCTTCCTCAACCAGCATATTAATGCCCTTCAGGGCCGTTGCCGGATTGATCTTATAAGTTACAGAAAATTCCGTAATCGAGGGAATCTGCCCCTCTTCCTGAAAAGCCTCTGTCAGAATTGCATCTTCGACACCCTCCGCTATCTGCATGAAAATAGGTTTTTCATCCTCAAAATTTAATTTCATGGAAACCACCTCTTGTTTGTTGGTTAGTTACTTGACTAATTAACTATATGTGTATTAAAGCATACTTATTTGAATTTGTCAATGGGAGAAATAAAAATGTTTCGTGGATTGATTTACTTTAAAAGATAAAAATAGAGCCGCCAAATATAAATATCATTTCTCTATTCGGAATGAAATTTATATTTGACAGCTCTTTCTATCTCAATCATTATACTATTGCTTACTTGTATCGCAAGATGTAAATCATGCTTATACTCCTGCATACCGCTGACGGGTCTGCGGTACTGCTTCAATAGAAAGTATGGAACGCTTCTGTTCCATACTTATTACTTCCTATATCTTAAACCGGTACCCTACACCCCAAATTGTCTCTATATACTGAGGTTTCGCCGTATTGAACTCAATCTTTTCTCGAATCTTCTTAATATGAACGGTTACAGTTGCTATATCACCGATAGATTCCATATCCCATATTTCACTGAATAATTCTTCTTTGGTAAATACATGGTTTGGATGTTCCGCAAGGAACGTTAATAAATCAAATTCTTTTGTAGTAAAGGTTTTCTCTTCTCCGTTTATCCAGACTCTTCTGGCGGTCTTATCTATCTTAATTCCGCGAATCTCTACAATATCATTTGTCTGTACATTACTGCTGATCAATCTGTCGTAACGTGCCATATGTGCCTTGACTCTTGCTACCAGTTCACTGGGGCTGAAAGGCTTTGTCATATAGTCATCTGCTCCCAGACCAAGTCCACGGATTTTATCGATATCATCCTTTTTGGCAGACACCATAAGAATCGGTGTATTCTTCTTGTCACGGATGGATTTGCATATCTCAAAACCATCTACTCCCGGCAGCATCAGATCCAGGATAAACAGATCAAATTCTTCTTCTAATGCTCTCTTAAGTCCAATATCCCCGCGATTTTCAATCTCTACCTCAAAACCGCTTAGCTCCAGATAATCCTTCTCCAGATCTGCGATACTTTCCTCATCCTCAATAATTAAAATCTTACTCATTGACAGGTACCTCCTGATATTTTCTAAGCACAAAGTACATGACTGTGCCTGTTCCCATTTTACTGCTTGCCCAAATTTTACCGCCATGATCTTCTATGATCTTCTTGACTATGGACAGTCCGATTCCGCTTCCGCCCTGGGCAGAATTTCTGGATGCATCTGTACGGTAGAACCGGTCAAAGACAAGGGGCAGATCTTTTGGTGCAATGCCTTTTCCGTTGTCCTCAATTTCCACCTGAATGAAGTCCCCCACATCTTTTACCCGGATATTGATATATCCCTTTGGCTTATCCAGATATTTTACCGAATTTCCTATAATATTATTAATTACACGCTTCAGCTGTTCTGCATCTGCAATAATCCAGGTTTCCTCATCCGCATAGTTAAAATAAGAAAACTCAATATTCTTGGATTCCAGATCCAGTCCAACCTCTTCAAAACAATCATCAAAATAACTGGATACATTAATTTTACTAAACGTATATGGAATACGGTTCGTATCGATCTTCGAATAAAAGGTCAATTCGTTAATCAGCCTATCCATATCATTAGCCTTATTATAGATCGTTCGGATATATTTATTCATCTTCTCCGGAGTGTCCGCCACACCATCCATGATTCCTTCCACATAGCCTTTTACCGCTGTGATAGGAGTCTTCAGGTCATGGGAGATATTGCTGATCAGTTCCTTGTTCTCCCTGTCATACTCTACTTTTTCTTCCGCGGATTCTTTCAGCCGCTTTCTCATCTCTTCAAAGTCCTGGCACAGCTCGCTGATTTCATCTTCCCCTTCCGCTGCAAGGGTAAAGTCCAGGTTTCCTTCTTTTATATTCTGGGTAGCCGCCCGAAGTTTCCTTAGAGGTGTGCTGATTCCCGAATAAATCCAGGTACTTAAAAGGCCTGCCGTTAAAATCAGAATCACAACGATGGTAATAAACATATCACGCAGCAGGGACTTCATCTGCGGCAGCATAATATCCATGCTGGTTATGATAAAAATACTTCCTGTTGTAGAATCCGAAAAGGTAACATCAATCTGTTTTACAAATGCCCTTACATCTTTTCCGATATACGTTCCGCTGTCTGCCGATGTTGCATAGGTATTGGGCCCGGGCAGCTCTTTAAAAAGCTGTGCATTGTTCTCAGAGGTCCCGGAATAGTACTGGGAACTTCCTTTGCGCACAATGAGATAAGAATTCTTGTCCTGCAATTTATCATTGATTGTACACAGATAATCCACATCCAGAAACTGATCCGGATCTTTGTCAGCCTCCTTCTTCATCTCTTCAAAAATACGCTTCGTGGTGATACTCAGCATCTGTACCGAATTAGAAAATGCATCATAGGAGACATTTTCAATTCCATATTTATCCTCAATGGATTTTAACTGATACTGGCTGAAACCCAACAGTGCTACGCCTGTTAACAGAAGCGGGACACATATAATTACAAAAAAGGCTATGATAAGCCTCGTTTTTAATTTCATAGCAAAAACTCCTTTATGTTATACCGTTCTCTTTTCAGTATAGCATAAAGGAGCCATATTTACATCTAAACAAACAAAGACTTTTATAAATTTTTCATAAATTTACAAGTACTTCTTAAGAATTTCGACTTTATCCAGCTTCTCCCAGGGAAGATCCAAATCATTTCTGCCAAAATGTCCGTAAGCTGCAGTCTGCTTGTAAATTGGCCGGCGAAGATCCAGCATCTTAATAATTCCCGCCGGGCGGAGGTCAAAATTCTCTCTTACAATCTCCGTAAGCTTCTCATCTGATAACTTACCTGTACCAAAAGTATCAATCATAACGGAGGTAGGTTTTGCAACTCCGATTGCGTAAGATAACTGAATCTCACATTTGTCAGCAAGTCCCGCAGCCACGATATTCTTTGCCACATAACGTGCAGCATATGCTGCTGAACGGTCTACCTTGGTACAGTCTTTCCCGGAAAAAGCACCGCCGCCATGTCTTGCATATCCGCCGTAAGTGTCAACGATAATCTTACGTCCGGTAAGGCCGCTGTCTCCGTGAGGTCCGCCGATTACAAAACGTCCGGTAGGATTGATAAAGAACTTTGTATTGCCGTCTACCATTTCAGCCGGCAGAATTACATCAAAGACATACTTCTTAATATCTTCATGAATCTGTTCCTGGGTGATATCCGGATCATGCTGTGTGGAAAGCACAACGGCATCCAGTCTGGATGGTTTGCCATTTTCATCATATTCAACGCTGACCTGGGTCTTTCCGTCTGGCCTTAAATAAGAAAGCGTACCATCTTTGCGTACTTTGGTAAGTTGTAAAGCTAATTTGTGTGCAAGAGAAATTGGATAAGGCATTAATTCTTCCGTTTCATTTACCGCATATCCAAACATCATTCCCTGATCGCCTGCACCGATTGCTTCAATTTCATCATCGGTCATGGTATTTTCTTTTGCTTCCAGAGCTTTGTCAACTCCCATTGCAATATCGGATGACTGCTCGTCAATCGCAGTAATAACGCCGCAGGTCTCTGCATCAAATCCATATTTTCCACGTGTATATCCAATATTTCTTACTGTATCCCGCACAATTTTCTGGATATCTACATAAGCATTGGTGGAGATTTCCCCCATAACCAGAACCATACCTGTGGTAGTAGCAGTCTCGCATGCCACACGGCTCATTGGATCCTGTTCTAACAGTGCATCTAAGATCGCATCAGAGATCTGGTCACACATTTTGTCCGGATGTCCTTCTGTTACTGATTCAGAAGTAAATAATAATTTTTCCATAATGTCCTCCTTTGATAAGAACGGTATATATTTTCTCACGAGATCGATTTAACATATCTTGCAGGCTTTTCTTTCCCGGAACCTGTCCCAGTTCCCAGAATAACGCCTGCTATGAAACTAAAAAAGATCCGCATTAAGCGGACCCCCTATCTATTATGATAAGTAAATCCTCTTATTGTTCGAATAACTCGCTCAGGTTGGCACCTTCCTCTGACGGGGTTGCCGTGGTTTCACAGATCCTTTGTATCTCCACCACTCTGAATAAGAGAAAATATAATATTTAATTTTGTTACGTCTATACGATAACGCTTATTTGACTATTCGTCAAGTACTTTTTTTTGGAATATATGATATTGATAAAAATTGTTCCTGTTCAGTCCGATTCACGTTTTACGCTAGCTTCTTGTAAAGTGGTTACTGCTTTTAAATTTATGAAAGATTGTTGTTTCGTTACTACACGAGCCGTGCTGTACACAAAGACTTTTGTTTTCGTTGACTTTTTGTTGTTTTTTCTTTATACTGAAAATATAAATGTATTGTAAAAGAGGAGAACAGGATACTATGGATGTAAGATCAATCAGCATGAACTGCACAAGAACAGAGTTTATCGGAACCGCCGTACTGGACACAATCGGTCTGGTAATAGCCGGAATCGATGAGTCCCTTTTGGAACAAATGAATGTCGGTAAATCTTACCATACTATAGGTGTTTTCAGTTCCCGTACCGGCGCAGCCGGACAGCTTACCGCTGTGGACGAAGCTGTGAAAGCCACAAATACAGAGGTATTATCTATTGAACTTCCCAGAGATACCAAAGGCTGGGGCGGACATGGAAACTATATTGTGCTGGGCGGAAACAGTGTCTCCGATGTCCGGCAGGCAGTTTCCATCGCCCTGGAACTGACGAATAAATACGCAGGCGAACTCTATATCAGTGAAGCGGGGCACTTAGAATTTGCCTTTTCCGCAAGCGCCGGACAGGTATTGAATAAAGCATTTCATGCTCCTGTTGGTCAGGCATTTGGCTTTTTATGCGGTTCTCCGGCAGCTATCGGACTTGTGATGTCTGATCAGGCGATGAAAGCAGCTGGCGTAAGCATTATTGAATATATGACTCCCAATAAAGGTACCAGCCATTCTAATGAAGTAATACTGGCTGTATCCGGCAATGCCAGCGCCGTAAAAGAAGCGGTTCTCACAGCAAGACAGGTTGGTCTTGAACTATTGATTTCCATGGGCAGTTATCCGGAGATTCCCGGTGTGCCGTATTTGTAAAAACAGCAATAAAAATATGCTATTGTAATCTGAATCCGAATGATACTCTTGAACGATGTTATCAAATATGATTAATGATAACAAAATTTCAAATAATATCGTAATTAAATAATACTGCAAAAAAAGTTATCAGAATCACTCCTGATAACTTTTTTTATACCGCATAACGGTATACTTCCCGCTTTCTGCGAAAGAAGAAGCAGGAAATAAATACCGTGAAGAACTCTGCCAAAGGCACTGCCATCCATACCCCATCTACACCTATGATATACGGCAGAATCAAAATGCAGCTCACAATAAATCCAAATGTACGCATAAAGGAAATCGCCGCGGATATTTTACCGTTGGAAAATGCAGTAAACATACCGGATGCAAAAATATTCATTCCTGCGAACAGATAGTTAAAGGAAAACAAGAAGAATCCTCTTCTGGCTATTTCATAGGTCGCTGATGTACGCGGTGTGAATATTTCTACGATAACAGGCGCACCCGCCAGTGCGATCATGGTGATTACAACAGCGGACACTGCCACAAAACGGGTACAGATTTTATATATCCGCTGTAACAAAACCACATTTCCGCTTCCATAGTTGAAACTGAATACGGGCGCAACACCAATGGTAAAGCCCAGATATAATGCATTAAACAAGAATTGTCCGTATAGAACTATGGTAATTGCAGCAACACCATTTTCCCCCAGAAACCGCAGCATAATAACATTAAACAAAAAGGTAACCATTGCCGTAGACAGGTTCGTAACCATCTCCGAGGACCCATTCAGACAACTCTCTTTTAATACGGAAAAATCCATTTTGGGTTTTACAAAGTATAATTCTCTTCTTATTTTCCAAAAATAAATAAGACCTGCCACAGCAGGGATTGCCTGACCCATTCCCGTTGCCAGTGCGGCACCGCCGATTCCCATCTGCAGCGGTCCCATAAAAACATAATCCAGTACTGCATTGACAAATCCTCCAAGCAGTGTCAGACCCAGCCCGATCATGGGTTTGCCCGCAGTCACAAAAAAAGACTGGAACAACAGTTGAAGTACACATGCCGGAGCGAATACAAGCAGCATCTGCAGATAAGAGATACTGTTTCCCATTATTTTATCCGTAGCTCCCAGCATTTTCACCAGTGGCTCTATAAAAAGATTCCCCGCCACTAAGGACAAAATGCCGAAGATCAACCCGGACACTATAATTAAAGTAAAATTCTGTCTGGCTTCCTCCCGTTTCTTCTCCCCCATTTTTCTGGCTATAATTGCACTGCCTCCGGTAGCCAGCATAACGCCAACCGCTATGAGAATATTCACAGCAGGATAAACAATGTTTGTTGCTGAAAGAGCATCACTTCCAACAAACCTGGATATAAAGACACCATCTACAATCGTATACAGGGACATAAATACCATCATTACCATAGTAGGCAGCGCAAATCGGAGCAGAGAAACAAAATTAAAATCTTTGGTAATTGAATTTTTCATAATATAACACCTCTTTTTATTGCATTTTAACACTTTCTTTACTATCATAAGGTATAGGGTTACCCTATAGTCAAGATTTTTTTAAATAAACCCGGAAACCAGATAAATATCACTCTCAAAAAGGAAAATCCTATGATAAACAAAGATCTATATCTCACAACAGGGGAATTTGCAAAACTTGCAGGCGTCACAAAGCATACTTTATTTCATTATGATAAAATTGGTCTTTTTTCACCTGAAATTAAACTGGACAACGAATACCGGTATTACTCTATTTCCCAGCTGGATGTGTTTGATGTCATCTGGAATCTCAAGGAACTGGATATGCCTCTGTCCGACATCAAAAACTACTTGGACCATAAAAGTCCCCGGGCACTGATCACACTTCTGGAAGAAGAGGAAAAAATAATTGACCGGAAACTGGCAAAGCTTAAAAAGACCAAGAAATGGCTGCAGTTTAAATCAGATTTTATCCAAAAAGCTCTTCAAAAAGATTTCTCCAGGATCGAGTTATCCAAAATGGAACCCCAGTACTATATCCTTACCCATACTTCCTCTTCCAATGACAAAGAACTGGCGAAAAAGATTGGAGAACTGGTTAATCTGGGCGAAAAGCTGGGGATTAAGAGTCCTTATGGCATTGGTTTTCTGCAGTATGGAACCAAGATTCACCAGGACATATACAACGATTACCGCAATATTTACCTGCTCCTGGATACACCGCCAAAAGGTGTCTCTTATACTCTGAAGCCAGGCGGAAGATATTTATACGGTTATCATCAGGGCAGCTGGAAACAAATCGGAAAAACATACCAGAGGATGCTCGCTTATGCCAGAGAACATGCACTTGAATTAGATGACCTCTTTTTTGAGGATTATCTACTGGATGAACTGACCGTTAACGGTCCGGACAATTATGTTATTCAGATTACCGTTTTCGTAAAAGAAAAGAGCCTCTGAGGGCTCTGTATAAAGCTTTTCAGAAACAAAAGGCATAGATTCGCTCCATGCCTTTTGCAAACTATACTAATTTCTTTAGACCTCACTCTCATTGTTTTCCATGCCTGCCATACCGCATAAATACTCGATTGTATCAGCTTTCTTCTTTCTTACTGATGTGAAGATCATATTCCTTTTCTTCATTTTTAATTTCCCAGTGAATCAAAAATGTCAGGATCGCCCTGAGCGCAATGATTCCTGCTACCAGCACAATTTCTGAAATCTGGCGAACCACTACCGTTCTGAGTATTTCACTGCCCAGCTTAAATTCTAATCCCATCGCCAGCCCTTTTGCCAACCTAAGGCGGGTCTCCGGTTTTCTCCTGATATAATTGATAATACCCTCGATACCGGTAAATGCAATCACACCCACCCCAATATACTCAAAGAGCAGCACTGCCAGGTTTACAATAGACACTAATGTGCTTTCCAAAAATTCCATTGTCTCTTATCCTTTCAGCTTTTATCTGTCCCCGTAAATCATTTCTAAAACTGCATGAATTAGTTTTTACTCTTTGTTACAAAACCATATTCTACCGTACCATTGTCCCATTTGGCGGTAACCTGGTAGGTATAACCTGCTTCTGCTGAAGGAATATAGAGTTCGCCGTCCTTCTCTTTTAATTCAACCTTTTCGCCTTCCGGTACGTCACTGCCTTCGCTATACTGCTTCTGTACGTCCTCAGTCCACCGAATCACTTCTACGCTGACTGGTTCTTTTGTAAAGGACAGCTTCACGTCAGTAGGTTCATTTAAGGTAAGATCGTTGATTTCCTTCCAGCCCAGAACAGGTGAAATGTCGGTCTTGGCTGTGTCTGTGGTACCGTCTTCTTTTTCATAGCTCCATTCATAGCCGCCTGTGGTAATTGCTGCAGATACGATTGCTTCCGGCTGGCTGTACTCCGCTGAAAGGTATGGCGGTTCCGCAGGATCAGGCTCCTGGTATATCTGGTCAATCAATTCGTTATAC
>NZ_JAWYAJ010000116.1:0-7292 GCF_034124845.1 Robinsoniella sp. | reverse complement strand
ACTTGCGGGATGCGCTGGGGGGAAAAGTGAAAATTCCCCAGAAAGAGCTAAAGGTTCAAATATTTTTGCAATGGGCAGATACCTGGAAGAGGAGATGAAGCTTCCACAGGGAATGAGCAAAATTATTAATATGAACACATTGTTGAATGGAGAAGTTAGAATGCTGGCTGCGGATGACCAAAATAAATCCGTTATCTGGGATTCAAAAGATGGAGGAAGCACCTGGTCAGAAGTGAACAGCCTGCCCGAGGAAGCAGTTAAGAATCAGTCTCAGATCACTGCTTCCGCAATCTCGACATCTGGTGAAATGGCTATAGCTGTAATGGGCAGGCCAGCAGATAGGGGAGATCCATCTACTGCTTATTGGATAATTGATAAGAATGGAACAGCAGCTGAATTGAAATTAGAATTACCTCAATTGAGCAATCTTTCTGAAGGAGAAGGGGAAGCATCCACAGATGGAGAAGCATCCGCAGATGGATACTTGTCATTTAAGAATGCTGTTTCTAAATTTTCCTTTACAGATGACGGCAGACTTGTTGGTTTGGACTTTGAAAGTAATATCCATGTGATAGATCCAAAGTCCGGAGAAATAACAAATAGTTTGAACAGTATTGTTAAGAATGGATATGTAATTACTTTTGAAGTCGTGGGGAATACCCTGATTGTAGTAACCGATACGGAAGTGCAGTTATATAATCTGGGAACCGGAAAGCAAATGGAAAAGGACACATCCCTTGAGGAACAGCTTTTAAAAGGGAAAGACGAAACAGAAATAATGCAGATGTCAGGCGGAATAGGAGAAGCCTTCAAATTTACAAAAGGAAAAGATGATAAATCAATATTCTTTTGTACAAATGGTGGTTTATACAGCCATACAATCGGCGGAAATCTGGTAGAACAGATAATCAACGGAGCATTAACCTCCTTAGGGAATCCGAAATTTTCATTTATTTCTCTGGCAGCTGTGGAAGACGGATCGTTTTTAGCAGCCGGGACAGAAGGGGCGGATACCTATAAACTCTTTAGATATACTTATTCAAAAGATACACCTTCCACACCCAGCAAAGAGGTCAAGGTATACAGTCTAAAGGAAAATGCGGAAATACGTCAGGCAATTGCATTTTTTCAAAAAGAGAATCCAGATATCTTTGTCACTATGGAAATTGGGACGGCAGGAGATGATGCTGTTACCGTATCTGATGCACTCCGTACTTTGAACACAAACATCATGTCAGGAAAAGGACCGGATATTATCGTGTTGGATGGTATGCCGGTGAAATCTTATCTGGAAAAAGGATTGCTTACAGATCTGACAGAAATCTTAAATAAAGTAGAATATGCGGAGGGAATCATCCCAAGTATTAAAAATACGTATGCAAATGGGGAAATGATCCAGGCAATTCCAACCAGGTTTCAGATGCCGCTGATTCAGGGAAGAAAAGGAGATATTGAGAACATTAATGATTTAACTACGATGGTTGAGCAGATCAAGAAATTGAAAAAAGAAAATCCTGGTAAAGGTATACTTGGTAATGATGAACCGGGAGATTTAGTTGAAAAACTTTATGCAAGCAATTCTGCTGCATGGTTAAAGGAAGATGGTACTTTGAATGAGAAATCATTACAAGAATTCTATACACAGCTAAAACAAATTTATGACAGTGATAAGCATACGGCTGCAGAAGAAAATGATATGGTTATGGGTGAATATGGGGAGTCTTCCTTCTATAATATAAATGGGGGCATTGGAGAATTGGTGGGAGAAGAGAATCTTCTGAATGCTGGGCTAATTTCTGATTTTTCCCAGTATGTACAGGTGGTCTCAGCCAATCAGGCAATGGGAGATGGAGCGGTAAAGCTTTTAAACGGGCAGGCGTCCAATGTATTTGTACCGATGGCGGCTATTGGAATCAGCAGTAAAAGTACAGATTCAAAAACAGCAGGTATATTTGTGGAATTTTTACTTTCCAAAGAGGCCCAGATTATTAATCAGGGCGGCGGTTTACCGGTGAATAAAACAGCATTTGAGGAAGGGATTAAAACCGGAGGTGAAGGTCTTGGAGAAACAGTACCATATCTCACAGCAAGCGGTGAAAACAAAGAGTTTAGGATCGTGCAGCTGTCTGAATCTGATATCAAGGAGCTTTATGCTGTGGCAGAGTCTCTGACTACGCCGGCGTTAGCAGACAATGTTATCAAAGAAAATGTCAAGGAACAGGCAGAACAATGCGTAAAGGGTAATATTACCAGTGAAGAGGCTGCCAAAAATGTAAAGCAGAAGATAAATCTGTACTTGTCAGAATAACAGGTTAAATAGTTCGATAGAAGGGGTATACCGGCAGGGGCATCATATGAAAATAAATAGGAAGATGAAAGACAGAAAAAAAATTAGAAAAAAAACAAAATACGAATGGTCGGGCTTGCTCTTTATCCTTCCCAGTTTTATCGGCGTTAGTATATTTGTATTAATTCCGTTTCTGGATGTAATACGAAGGTCATTTTCGGAGGCGATCAATGGTAAGTGGGTTGGACTAAATAATTATATAACCATATTTACCAACCCCGCCTTCAAGCAGGCAGCTGGTAATACGGTAAGATTTGTGGCGATTTGTATACCGATACTGATTATATTATCGTTGCTGATTGCAGTATTTCTACATAGGCAGAAGAGGTTTGGAAGTCTGTTAAAAAGCAGTTTTTTGATTCCAATGGCAATTCCGGTAGCGTCCATCGTACTGTTGTGGAGGCTGTTGTTCGATAACCATGGAATGTTAAATGGTATTATAGAAAAGTTCGGTGGAACAACCGTAGACTGGATGAATACGGAATATGCTTTCTGGATACTGGTATTTAGTTACGTTTGGAAAAACCTGGGGTATGATATCGTACTTTGGGTGGCCGGACTATCAGGGATTTCTGAGAGTGTATATGAAGCCGCTAAAGTAGATGGGGCCGGAGAATGGAAATGCTTCTGGAAAATAACATTACCCAATCTCCTGCCATCACTCTTTACCATTGCAGTGCTGTCCTTCCTGAACTCCTTTAAGGTATTCAGGGAAGCGTATCTGGTGGCTGGGGATTATCCGGATACCAGTATCTATCTGATTCAGCATCTGCTGAGCAACTGGTTCCGAAATCTGGAACTGGATAAAATGGCGGCAGCGGCTGTTGTAAATGCCTTGGTTATATTTCTATTAATTATGTTACTGCAAAAAGCATGGGATACAAAGGAGTAGAAAAGGATGAAGAAAAAAATTGTTTTCGTTTTTTTATGCCTGTTGGCATTTGTTGCCTGCTATCCTATCATCTTTTTGTTTACCGGATCATTTATGAGTGCTTCGGAGTTAAAGGAAAACCTTAAGCCGGTTCTTGCCGGTACCAGCGGATATGTGGAGTGGCGCCTGATACCGATGTCGCCCACCCTGCGTTCTTATGTGGAACTGCTGATAGACTCACCGGAATTTTTTAAGATGTTTTGGAATTCTGTAAAACTGGTGGCAGGAATTTTAGTGGGGCAGCTGCTGATCGGCGTGCCCGCAGCATGGGGATTTGCCAAATTCAAATTCCCGTTCAGGAAAACATTGTTTACGCTATATATAATGCTTATGATGATGCCATTTCAGGTATTGATGCTTTCTAATTACCTGGTTTTAGATAAACTGCATCTGATAGATACCCATCTTGGTATAATACTGCCGGCAGTTTTCTCTACATTCCCGGTATTTATTATGTACCGATTTTTCGAAAGTGTTCCAGATGCGGTAATTGAATCGGCGAAGATCGACGGAGCGGGAAACGTACAGATATTTATCTGGCTGGGAATACCACTAGGTTCGGCAGGAATTATATCGGCTATGGTGTTGGGGTTCCTGGAATATTGGAATCTGATAGAGCAGCCGCTTACATTTTTAAAAGATAAGACATTGTGGCCGTTATCAATGTTCTTGCCGAATATAGGGCTGGAACAGGCAGGGATCGCATTTACAACTTCGATTGTAACATTAATACCGGCAATTCTGGTCTTCATGGGAGGACAGGATTATCTGGAACAGGGAATCGTAGCAGCGGCGGTAAAGGAGTAGGTGATATGGACAGAAAAAAAATAATTAAGATATTAGCTTCATTTTTAGTGCTGATGCTGCTGTTTACAGTATTATCCAGAGCAGCAGACAGTGCAAGTCTGGCAAATGTGCAGACAAAAACAGCTCAGAGCATGACAATTGATCATACGGTAACCGGAAGCGGTAAAGTGATGCAGAACCGGGAACAGGCGGTGTCCACTATTGGAGACGCAAAGGTACAGACAATTTACGTAAGTGAAGGCCAGTCTGTAGAAGCTGGAGATCTGTTGTTTGACCTGGATATTGCGAACCTGAAGGAACAGATTCTTCTTAAAAAGCAGGAAATAGAAAAAATGGATCTTACAGAAGGGGATAATGAAAGTAAGTTAAGTGCAGAGGAACAGAAAAAGTCAAGTACCAAAGCCAGAGCGGAGCAGGATATAAATCTGGCTGCAGGAAAAGGAAATGAGGCGGTAACCAGAGCGGCGGATGCCTTGCAAAAGGCACAGCAGAAGCTTCAGGATTACCGGAACCAGCAGGGGATTCCCACGGATGGGAACGATGCGGTATATGCGGAACTGAACAAAACTCTGAAAGCAAAAGAAAAAGCGCTTCAGCAGGCACAGGATGAACTTAAGGAACTGGAACGGATAATTGAACGGGAAGTAAATAAGGCATTAGATGCAGCGGAAAAGAAAAATCAGGAAGCCCAGGCTAAGGCGGCAGAAGTTCAGGCTAAGGCGGCAGCGTATACAGAGGCGCAGACAGAAGAGCCTGCTGAGCCAGCCAGCGGTGAGAACGGAGCTGAATCCCACACCGCGGCGCAGCCACAGACCCAGCCGCAGACTCAGCCACAGACCCAGCCGCAGACTCAGCCACAGACTAAGGCCCCGGAAACGGAGGACTTGGCTAAGGTAGAAAAGGAAGTCCGTAACCAGTATAAGAGTGAGTTGGAGAAAGCAAATAAAAAAGTTGAAAAAGCCCAGGGAGAAAAAGCGTCTGCTGAACAGGCGATCCAGCAGTATCAGCAGGACCAGGCGGCAAATCAGTCAAAAGAGTCACAGGAGCAGGAACAGCTGCTGATCGATGATGTAAATGCAAAGCAGCAGGCTTACGATGATGCGGTAAGTGCAAGAGATGACGGAGTACGTACAGCTCAGCGGGCATTAGAAGATGCCAATGCTCCGGAAGGAACGGACAGTACAAGTAAAATCAGCAAACTGGATAAAGAGAAACTTCAGATGGAGTTACAAAAACTGGAGGCATTACTGGCGGCAGGAGGCCAGATAAAAGCCCCTATCAAGGGAATTGTGACAAAAATAGCAGTCACAACCGGAGATAAGACCATAGATGGAACGGCTATGCTTCTGGCGGATACTACCAATGGAAGCAAATTTGTGGCACAGGTACCGGCTGATCAGGAAAAATATCTTGCAAAAAACGATCCGGTAATAATAAAGCCCGGGAATAATACAAATCCGATAGAAGGCCTGAAGGTAGAATCCGTAAAGGCAAATGAGGAAGATAAAGAGATGTTGGATGTCACTGTAAAATTACCAGCCGATACCTTAGAAATAGGTACAGCAGCAGAGTTTGAAGTAACAAGAACGTCCAAGACCTACCGGACTTGTGTACCGATTTCTGCCCTCCATGAGGATAACAATGAAAAATTCGTATATGTAATCCAGGAAACAGAATCTGTACTTGGAAATGAACTAAAGGCACAGAAGATAGTGGTAAAAGTGTTAGACCAGAACGAGAACTTTGCAGCCCTATCGGATGGAACAATTACGAGTGACCAGAAAATTATTACAGGAACTGATAAGAATATTTCAGGAGGCAGTCGTGTGCGGCTGGCAGAGGAATGATGCTAAAAAAGTATTGGGCGAGATTAGTAGGCGTGCTTCTAATGATTTTATGTTATGGTTTAGCTGTTTTTTACAACGGTAAAATGATGAGTGACAATCCGGGGACGGCAACTGCTGTCCTCACGGATAACAGGTTAGATGCAAAATCTGCTTCTGAAATTCAGAAAGCAGAACAGAAGCAGGATAACCCGCTGCTGTTTACGATTTGGGGTGAAAAAGAAAATGCCAGGCTGTCTAATAAAAAATACCAGCGAAGCAGTTCTGCAACAGCTGTATTGGTGTGCAATAATCCCCAGCTTCTTTTTAATGGTACGGCAGCACTTTCGCCGGATGATAAAAATGGTTGTTTAATTGACGAAAAAACTGCTTATGAACTTTTCGGAAGCACCGATGTGGAAGGAAAACAGCTGGAGTATCTGGACCGAAAGCTGACCATAAGGGGACTCTTGAAAGGGATAGATGACGAAAGACAGCTGGTGGTAATGCAGGCAGACGGAGAAGGCCAGAGTCTGGACAGTATTACTGTAAGAATTCCGGAGGGCAGTGAAAAAGAAACCACTGTGAATGAATTTCTTATGCGCCATTCGCTGGAAGGTAAAATCATGGATATGGATCTCTTAAGGGGTATAACCAGAATACTTATACTGCTGCTTCCGGTATTTTTTGCTTTTGGAATTATGATTACCCTGCTGCGCTATGCCAGGGAAGAAAAAGGCCAGGGTGTCTCATATTATATCTGGTGGGGAGCTGTGATTGTAATATTGATCCTGACCATATTGGGAATTTCACGTTTTGTCACAATCCCAAAAGAAATGATCCCAACGAAATGGTCTGATTTTGACTTCTGGACAAATCTGTGGAAAAAGAAAGAAGAGGCATTTCTCTTTCTCATTCAATCTGCAAAGCATCAGCCGCAGATTGATATGATACTGGCATTTTTCCATTCCGTGTTCTTTAGTGTATTGTCAATCATTTTGTATGTTATGAGCTTTCGTAAAAGGCGGGAGTCATGATTAGATAAATTTCAAATTATAGGATAAATTTACTACAGGGCTGATAATTTGCGGATTATCGGCCTTTTATTGTATTTTTGAGAACCCGAATTAATAAAATACCACTATATTTCTGATGTGATATCTGATATACTGGTACTGCATTTACGCAATAGTACGGAAGTAACAATATTTTGTAATGGAGGCAATACCATGAGATATAAAAAACTACTGTTAGTGATTTTAGCCGCTTGTACACTAAGTGGATGTCAGCCTAAGAGCGATCCGGTCAGCCCTCTAAATCTGGGAATGGCGGCAATGGAACAGCAGAAATATGAGGCAGCATTGAAAAGTTTTGAAAGTTCCAT
>NZ_JAWYAJ010000115.1:0-6363 GCF_034124845.1 Robinsoniella sp. | reverse complement strand
GATGACAGGCGGGGCAATTAAAATAACCGATGTGATTTTAATTGCTGCTTGTACTTTAGGAATAACAGGTGTTATGATATTTATAACAATGAATATTTTTAAAAGGCAGGATATTCGATAACATATGCTGCTTAAATAAAGGAGATGCGGCAAGATATGAGGAAGAGAATATTACTGGCGGATGATGAACGGGAAATTATAGAATTATTGAGATTGTATCTTGAGAAAGATGGGTATGATGTATTGGCGGTGGGGGATGGACTGTCTGCACTTCAGATTCTTCGGAGGGAAAAAGTAGATTTAGCCATGGTTGATATTATGATGCCCAATCTAAATGGCTATGAATTAATCAAAGCGATCCGTAAGGAGAAGAATCTCCCAATTATAGTGATTTCGGCAAAGGGAGAGACGGCGGATAAAATCTTGGGATTGGGGCTTGGTGCAGATGACTATATTGTAAAACCATTTGATCCTTTAGAGGTGGTTGCAAGAGTGGATGCAAATATACGAAGGTTTTACTGTCTCAGTCAGAGTAATGAGGATGAACCTTTAAAAGTGCATGACCTGGAATTGGACTTGCAGCAATGTACCCTCAGCAGAGGGAAACGGACGGTTGAACTGACATCGATTGAGTTTAAGATACTGAAGCTTTTCATGGGGGCACCGGGCAGAGTATTTACAAAAAAGCAGATCTATGAGGCGGCATGGGAGGAACAATATATCGTAGACGATAATAATATTATGGTGTATATCAGCAAAATCAGGGATAAAATCGGAGAAAGGAACGGAGAGTCTTATATCAGAACGATCAGAGGGCTGGGGTATAAGATGATTGCAGATTAAAATGAGGAGAAAAGAAAAGAGTCTGAGTATATATCTGATAAAACAGTATATCAAATTTTCCTTCCTGATTATCGTACTGACCAGTATATTGGGATTAGTTACATCGTATATTCTTGTGAGCGATAAGGATGTGCTTCATATATTCAGCGCGGAAGAAGTAATCGCGCAGGACTATGAAAAGAGCGATATAACAGCGCTGGAAGATTTTGACGGATGGATTGAAATACTGAATGGGCAGAACCAGGTGATCTATACAAAGGGAAATGTATTAGAAAAAAAGGCATCCTATACCCAGGAGGAGTTACTGGAGCAGAAAGGAATCGAGTACCTGTTAAAGCAAAAGGTTACTAAAATCGCCGGAATTTTAGAAATCAATAAAACAGATCCAAAAATAAAAGAACCCCGGTACGTGAGCACAACGACCTATTTCAAAGGAGTGGATGGGAAACGTTATCTTGGTATTGTAAAATTCCCGGCAGGAAAGCTAAAAGCCAGTTTTACTTTTTATAATCCCAAGGGAGATATAGCGGCATGGCTGAGAAGTACCAGCATATTGCTGGGTGCTGGGTTCTTCGTAATATTTTTAATGTGCATCTGGTGGTATGCAAAATCAATCAAACGGCATGTAGGTGAACCGAATAAGAAGCTTGCAGCAGGACTTGCTGAGTTGACAGCAGGAAATTATGATCTAAGGCTTTCACTGCAGGCGGAGTATGAGTATTGTGCCATTGAGGAGTCATTTCATGTATTAGCACAGGAACTGCGTGAGGCAAAGAGTCAGCGCCGGCAGTACGAAAAAGAAAAACAGCAGTTGTTTAGCAATATTGCCCATGATTTACGTACACCAATTACGACAATCAGGGGATATGCAAAAGCAATTGCGGAGGGTGTGGTGGAAGAAGAGGAAAAAAAACGGGAGTATATTGGTACAATCGTAAAAAAGACGGACCATATAAATGAATTGGTGGAATTATTACTGATTTATACAAAGTTAGAGAATACCGAATATCAGTTTGTATATGAAGAAACAGATTTTACCGAATTTGTGCGTGAGGTAGTAATTGAGTATATGGATGATTTTGAAAGGGCAGAAATGGATCTGGATCTGGAGATTCCTGAGAGGGAAATCAGATTGTTTATAGCAAAGACAGAGGTCAGGAGGGTGATAGGAAATCTCTTGATCAATGCAATCAAACATAATCCTCCCTATACGAAAGTCCGTTTGAAACTTTATGAATATGTTGATGAGAATCATAATATGGAGCATGTTAATGACTATATTAATGAGCATGTTAAGGATCATAACAAGAAGCAAAATGAGGAACAAAATGATGAGCAAAATAAGGTGCATAATCAGTGGGTTATTTTTGAAGTTGCAGATAATGGAAATACCATTCCGGAAGAGGTGAAACGCCATATGTTTGAACCGTTTGTAAGTGGAAATGAGTCCAGAACGTCCGGAAGCGGAAGCGGTCTGGGTCTTAGTATCTGTAAAAAAATAATGGAAAAGCATCATGGAAGCCTTGTATATAAGGAGTCTGAAAATCTCTGGAAATGTTTTCAGATAAGCTTCGGTGATTCTGGAAATCGGGAAGATTTGACGTGATAGATTATTTATCGCGTATCTTCCCGCTAATTTAAACGTTCCCGGAATATCGGGATACAGAATATTATTAGGAAAGGGTATGGTTATTTAAATGGACCTGTTAACTGAAAAAAATCACAGTCTTTATATGGATGGTCAAAATGTACCGGAAGGTCTTTTTCAAAGATTTTAACGAAGCCTGCTTTATCATAAAATTTATGAGCACGTTCCGTGTTCTTAGGTGTATCCAGAAGAAGGGCTTGATATGCGTGCTGCTTTGCAAAGGTAAGCAGTTCAGCATATAATTTCCGGCCCAAATGATAAGGCTCTCCCCGGTATGCCTGATTTACAAAGAACTTTTTTAATACGCCGATACCGTTACCGCAATTCATAAGCCCAATACTGCCGATGATATGTCCATGATCTGTGGCAACCCAAAAGCAGCCTCCATCTGAAAAATATTTTTCCCGGATACATAGCAGTTCAGGCTGGTCGTCTACGCTGACGACGGGCCTTGTTCCGTCATTCTGGCAACTGAGCACAAGTGCGATAACTTCATCTCTGTCAGCTTCTTCAAATAATCTAATTTCAATCATATTCATTCTCTCCTTGCTTTCTGCAAATGTTGTATTATTAACAGCTATTGCCATAATCTGGCGTTTCCGTTATAATAACATCATACAAAATTTTAATCAAATTGAAATATTTAAAATAATAGTTCAATACTTTTGAATAAATGTGGAGGTGGAAGATGGATCTTAAATATTTGCAAACCTTTCGGACAATTGTGGATGAGGGGAGTTTTTCCAAAGCTGCTGACAAACTGAATTATACACAGTCAACCATTACCTTTCAGATCGGTCAGCTGGAGCAGGAGCTTTCAGCCAAACTGTTTGAGAAAATAGGCAGGCGCATGGTTCTGACGAAAGCCGGAGAACAGCTGATTCCTTATGTGGACGACGTGATGATTTCTGTACATAAGATGCGGTACTTTGAAGGTGATCTGGCAAAATGCCAGGATAATTTACGGATTGGAGTGGGAGAATCGCTGCTTTGCTATTTGCTGCCTCCTATACTAAAGGAGTTTCACAAGAAGGCACCCGATGCCAAACTGTATCTCCGTTCCATGAATTGTTATGACATACGAGATGAATTGATGAATGGTACACTTGATTTAGGGCTGTTCTATGAAGAAGCTGGAGGATTAGGAGCCAGTCTGGCTGGCTTCCCCCTTGGAAGCTATTCCCTGGCGCTCGTGGCTTCTCCGGAAATAAAGCAGGATTATCCGGATTTTATAACGCCCAATCAGAAAATTCCCCTCCCACTGATTATCAACGAATCCAACTGCATCTTCCGGCTGATATTTGAACAGTATCTCCGGGATAAAGGGATACAGCTGGTCCATACAATAGAATTATGGAGCATTCCCACCATAAAAAATCTGGTTAAAAACAATGCGGGCATATCTTTTCTCCCACGATTCACAGTTCTGGAAGAATTAGACCGCGGAGAATTGAAGGAGATCCCCACAGATATCGGGAATGTGCGAATAACTGCTGTATGCGGACATCATAAAAATAAATGGATCAGCCCTGCTATGGAGCTGTTTATCCAGCTGGTAGAAGAATGTCCCCGGATAGAATATTAGCATATCACTATAGATTTTTGACATATGAACGGAAATATAAATCTGATATAATTATAAAAATTACCCTTGCTTAAGTGACAGATTAAGCAGGGGTTTCGCTGTTTAAGCCGTCAGATCAATTTAAATCATGCTTTGGAATGGAAGTTTCATCCAGAGAAGCAGATGCAAAGCCTTTTATTATAAGCACTTTTCAAATAAGCATCTCTACATAGAGCCTAAATCAGTTTACCGCATGACATTTTCCATGATAGAATATGACAATAGGAGGGTTTTTACATGGGAAAGATACTTGGGAAAATATCCTGGAAAAAGTTTATTAAGAATTTGTCTATCCGTCAGAAGATGCTGCTGGCGCTGACGCTCTGCGTTATTCTGCCGATTATTCTGCTGGGTATCATCACCACAACCAGAGTGCTGCGGCTCAGCGAGCAGAATCAATATGAAATACAGATCAACCAGCTGACAAAGTCCGGGAAAGATGTTGAAAAACTATATGATACGGTGATTCAGGAGATATCGGCTCTAGCGGGGGAGCGTTCCATTCAGGCGATTGCAGCGGGAAATGCATCTGTCATGGACTTCAAAAATGCTGCCAAAAGTATGCTGGAGGCCAGCGAAATGATAAACAGCTGCAGCAGTATTGCCCTGAGTAAAAACGGACAGGTGCTGTTCCAGAGAGGTCCGCGCTATATGGATGAGCGGGAAAACACGGAATACACCAGGCAGATCGAGGAGGAAAATGTCCCGTATCTGTGGGCAGCGGAACATCCTGTCACCTTTAAAAGGGGAATTAATGTGAGTACGTTAAGTCAGATTTCTTACTATATGACGATTATGAAGGGGCTTACCCTGGAGAATGAAGGCGTTATCAGCGTACATATTAATGCACCTGAATTTATTGGCCAGTTTACCCCTTATCAGGGAGAAAACATGATTGCAGATGTATTCATTTTCGATAAACAGGGAAGCGTGCTTGCAGAAAACAGTAATAATGAGGAGCTGCGCAATCTTTGCTGGGAGGAATTTCAAAATCAGGGAAAGAGCGAGGATTCCGGATATTTCCCGGTAAAAACAGGAAATGAGGGTTACATTGTACTATATACCAAATGCGGTTTTGGCGGCTGGTATTTATTTCAGGTTGAGGAGAAAATCTCCATTTATAATACACAGATTACCTTTATAGTCTGCGCGGTGCTGTTGTGTGTGGTATTTGGATTTGTATACAGTATGATACAAAACAGGACAATTATTATGCCTCTGCATCACCTCTCAAAGCGTATTGATGTTGTAAAAAGCGGTGTTCTTGAAAAGAGAGATTATGAGACAGCGCATGATGAAATGGGAAATGTGGAGAAGGGATTCGAAGATATGGTCTCCCATATCAATGAACTGATCAATCAGGTTTATATTCAGACGATAAAGACCCAGGATGCTGAGAGAGAGATGCTGCTTGCTAAAATGAATCCGCATTTTCTTTATAATTCTCTGGATTCCATACACTGGCTGGCAATCCGGAATAAGGATTACGAGGTAAGTGAACAGCTGGAAGCCCTGGCAGATGTATACCGCCATATCCTGCGGTTTGGAGAAGGAATGATCTCCATCCGGGATGACATGGAATTTATTGATAATTATCTGTTTCTGCTGGATTTTCAGATGGGAGACCGGGCAGCATTCATAAATGATATTCCGGAAGACCTGCATGCTTACTTAATACCTAAGCTGATTACCCAGCCGCTGGTAGAAAATGCGGTCCAGCACGGACTGCGGGATGTGAATACAGGCGGAAAGGTAAAAATCAGGATGCGCAGGCAGCAGGAGGACCTGATCATTACGGTACTCGATAATGGAGTGGGCTGCGATGTGGAAAAAATCAGAAAGCTATTAAAAGATAAAGAGGGAAAGGAGGCATTTGCACTGCGCAATATCGATGAAAGAGTCCGGCTGCGTTATGGGGAAGAATACGGACTTAAGATGTACGGCAAAAAAGGCATAGGCTGTATGGTACAGGTCAAAGTGAAGCTGGATGCAAAAGTGTGAAAGAAAATTAAGATATAGAAAGGATGCCGCGGGTATTACTATGAGATTAATGGTTGTGGATGACAACAGACAGATACGGGAGGGAATCCATTACGGGATTGCGTGGAGTGAGTATGGGATCGATGAAGTGCGGGAATATGCCGATGGGGAGGAAGCCAGAGAGGCACTGAATACCTATCAGCCGGATATTATCATAGCGGATATTAAGATGCCGGGAATGGACGGTCTGCAGTTGTTAGAGCACGTG
>NZ_JAWYAJ010000114.1:0-7301 GCF_034124845.1 Robinsoniella sp. | reverse complement strand
ACAGACATGGCAAAGACACGAAAAGATGAGCGGGGAAGAGCACTCAGGAAAGGAGAAGTACAGAGGGCATCAGATAAGCGGTATATGTACACCTATACTGATCCGTTGGGCAGGCGTAGGTCCATATATGCGCAGGATTTGGCAACGCTTCGAGAAAAAGAAAAGCA
This sequence comes from Robinsoniella sp., assembly GCF_034124845.1. Classification (NCBI taxonomy): domain Bacteria; kingdom Bacillati; phylum Bacillota; class Clostridia; order Lachnospirales; family Lachnospiraceae; genus Robinsoniella; species Robinsoniella sp. The sequence continues at coordinate 7,134 of NZ_JAWYAJ010000114.1, read as the reverse complement.
GCTGATGAAGGATCAATTGGATGGACTGGATCTGTATGTTGCAGGGAAAGCATCCATAAATGATACCTATGATCGGTATATCTCTACGAAGTATGATTTGCGGGCGACCACCCGTAGTAATTACGATTATATGTATGATCGTTTTGTCAGACATACATTCGGAAAGAAAAAAATCGCAGACATTAAGTATTCAGATGTACTCCAGTTTTATTGCTATTTACTTAAAGAGGAAGAGTTATCGTTAGGGACACTGGATTCGATTCACACCTTGCTGCATCCGACGTTCCAATTGGCGGTTCGAGATGAAATTATTCGGAAAAATCCGTCAGACGGAATTATGAAGGAAGTTAGCAAGAAGGCGGATAAGTCAAGAGGTGTGAGACATGCTTTAACGATTGAGCAACAGAGAGTATTTCTGGAGTATATATCCAATCATCCGGTGTATTATCATTGGTGGCCGTTGTTTACGGTTTTACTTGGAACTGGATGCCGAATTGGAGAAGCACTTGGTCTCCGCTGGGAAGATCTTGATTTTGATAATCAGATTCTTAGCATCAATCACAGTCTGGTTTATTACCCGGTTGGAAAATCAAGAAAGTCTGTTCTGCGAATATCGAAGCCAAAGACAGATGCAGGTATCAGAACGATTCCGATGCTTGATATTGTATGTGACGCCTTCCACATGGAGCATGAGGAGCAGGAAGAAACGGGATTCAATGAAACCGAGATCGATGGAATGACGGGTTTTGTATTTATCAATCGTTTTGGTTCTGTTTTAAATCCGCAGGCGGTGAATCGTACTATCAAACGGATTATCATCGGGTACAATGCGGAAGAGGTCATCAATGCCAAGCGCGAGCGGAGAGAGCCAATTATTCTTCCAGATTTCTCCTGTCATCACTTGAGGCATACCTTTTGTACAAGACTCTGCGAACATGAAACAAACTTAAAAGTAATTCAGGCAATTATGGGCCATCGGAATATCGAAACTACGATGGATATCTATGCCGAAGCTACAGATCAAAAGAAAAAGGAATCTTTTGAAAACTTATCCAAATTGGACATCTTTTAGGAAGGGTTCTCAGTGTGAGTAAGCTGACAACAAACTTTCTGCGAAGACAACAATTTGACAACGATTTTCTTTTTTCCCTGATGTGATACGAAGCACTGTGAAGAATGGGAAAGTAAAGAAATGAAAGGATTTGAATCGTTATGACGGCATGTAAATTAGTTGGGAAACTTTTCCCGACCATGAAGACCTTAGGTGGTTCTGACGCTTCTGCAAAAAAAGGAAAAGCAGAAAATGCAGCACCGGTACAGGAAGTAAAAGCAGCGGAAGCGATCGATTTCTCAAAGGTGAAAGTGGAACCTCTTTTTGAAGAAATGGTGGATTTTGAGACCTTTTCAAAAGCAGACTATAGAGCTGTGAAGGTAAAAGCCTGTGAAGCAGTACCGAAGAGCAAGAAGCTTTTGAAATTCGTTCTGGATGATGGAACTGGCACAGACCGTATCATTTTAAGCGGAATTCATGAATATTATGAACCGGAAGAACTGATTGGAAAAACTTGTATCGCAATCGTAAATCTGCCGCCAAGACCTATGATGGGGATTGATTCCTGCGGAATGCTGATTTCAGCAGTTCATGAGGAAGACGGAAAAGAAGGTCTGAACCTTTTGATGGTGGATGAGCGGATTCCGGCAGGTGCGAAGCTGTATTAAGAGGCTTAGGAACCGGGTAGCTGTGAGTTTACAAAGGTATTGTTGTACCAATAATAAGTACCATGAAGTATTGGATATATAGACTCATCAGCAGTCTTCTGATTTTATAAAGTTTTGTACTTTAAGGACATTTTCCCGGGATGGGAAGGTGTCCTTTTTGTGTGTCTAATTATAATGGCCAATATTAAATGACAAATAAAAAAACAGCGTATGCAATCAAACATAATCATTGCTACGCTGTTTTTTAGTGCAGATTATTATTTATGCCTGCCTCGTTTTTCTACGACACATTCGGCATACTTCTGCGGTGTTAATCCAGTGTATTTGCTGAACACCCGGATAAAGGTATTGGAACTGTTAAACCCTGTCAGGGAACTTAAATCTTTGGTTTTTAGGAAAGGATCTTTTTCCAGCAGTGCTTTTGCCTGATTGATGCGGTAGTTATTCAGGTAATCCTTAAAATTGTTGTCACTCAGCTGCTTGAATAGAATACCGCAGTATTTGGGTGAGATATTAAACTGGTCGGCAAGGTCATTCAGCATGATGTTATCCTGGTAATTCTGGTGTATATAGTCCAGCATACGGGAAAGGACAGCTTGATCCTGAGTCTGGGTGCGCCGGCTTTTCTCACGGATTGTCTCGGTGATAACCGTTTTGATGCCGGAAATCGTCACAGAGTCCGCCCAATGGGTATACCAGTGCTCGTAATTGATGGAACGGCCTATAAATTCCTCCGGGCAGGTTTTCATCTCCTGGAATATTCTGTTCACCGTTCCGATTAAGGCGTAGATAAAGTTCTGCAGCACCTCCATGGACAAGACCTTGTGGACCAGATTTTCACGGATCAGATTGTCGAACAGTTCAAGTGCCTGCTCCTGACCTTCCATAACGGACTGTATTAATTTATTCTCCATGGAAAGAGGGTAGGAATATGTGGCGGAATCAATGTCTGCGATCTGAGCGTGAGTGATGATTTTATCGTGTGGCAGCATGGGGAGATATTCTGATATCTTCAGAGTCTCCAGATAACAGGGATGGAGGTTTTCAAAGCCTTCCTTTACCGAACTGAGAATAATCTGCTCTTCCCAGTACTTTCCCTCTCCGTCCGAATCCGGGGCAGCGGGCATTACCTGGGCTGTCAGCGTTTTTGCCGCTTCCAGATTGGCGGATATCATAATCAGAGCGTAACGGTACATAGACAGCTTCACAAATACCAGATCCGTTCTTTGCAGACAGTTTTGGAACATCAGGTTTTTAAAAAGTTCCAGCTGGCAGAATCTGCTGTCATCCGGGGGCAGGCCGGAATCGGGGGTAAAGCAGATCAGCCCCACACAAAATCGGCTGTGGTCAGGGAAATGAGGCTTCTCTTTGGGAGCCAGGTAACCATTGGGGTCTGTGAGCAGGTTCTGGTAATACTGCTGAGCAAGAAGAATATCTGTGGTCTTCTGCGTTGTCAGAAGGCTGTGGTTCAGGCTCTGGATTTTAGCCAGGTTTTCATTTAGTATTCCGAACTCGTCATAATGGTGAGAATTTTCCTTTAAATGAGGCTGCAATACTTCATAAATTGGCCGGTACAAAAGATTCACCACACCGTAAAAGACAGCACACAGCAGCAGGAAAATGGCCATGACAGTCAGCAGGTAAAGAAAAATATTCATCCCATTCAGACTGTACTCGTCATAGAGATAGGAGATATCCCAGTTCATTGAGAGCAGATGAGCGTTTGCAATATAGTAGCCCGATTTTTTGACCAGGTCTTTGCCGGAATCTAAATCTTCCATCAGTGACGCAAATAATGCAGTATCCTTTTCGTCCAGGGAGCTGGAAATAAAAAGCCCGTCGGTGTTGGAAATCCAGTATCTTTCCGGTGTGGCAGTTCCCACCAGGGAAGTGATGGGTATATCCGCCATATAGATGCATGTACGGGGCTGTTTGTATCCCTTAATCAAATAGTAAAGGGAGACGAGAGAACCGTTTGCATCGTAGTGGGGAATTACATAGGGAAACATATTTTTTTCGAAATAATGCTGTATTTCTGTCAAGTCTTTTGCGGACAGCCCTTTCTGCTTCAAAAAATCCGATATGGAATAAGAACCATCCGGGGACAGGACGGTGGAATGTGTGCTGTTCTCAACATCAATATGTCCATTATTCAGAAGCAGATAGATCTGAAAACTGGTCTCTGCGGCTCCGGTATATTTTAACAGGGATCTCTTGGCTTTGGAGGACAGCAGATAAAAATCCGGCGTACCCTCTGAGACAGACCACTCCTTGATCTGAGCGTCATTTACAATAGCCGTCATGGTATTTGAAATCTCTTTGAGTGAGGTTGTGCTTTTCTCTTCCAGAATAGTCCTGGAAAGGGTAATGGAACTGATATAATTTTCTTCCGATTGTTGTGAAAGGAATATTCCAGAGATGGATGCCAGTGCCAGTGTTACAACAAAGGCTAAGAGCAGGAAGACAATTTTTAGTTTTTTATGGTATAAACCGGAAGGATGTTTCAGCATCATTACGCACCTCCTTTTTGATGGGAATTGTTGAAAATCCAGTATAAATTATAATTGCATTCTGGTGATAATTCAAGTGAAAGAGCCTTATTTTACAGGGATTCAGACAAAATGGTGATCTTTTGAAAAATGATGATGCACGAAAAACAGGGCTGGCATGGAAAAAACGGTACCGGATGAAAAGTGGGTATTCCAAAAAACAGAGAAAAAATATGCCGGGGATTTTGATGATTTACTTTTCAAATTGGATCCGTTATGGTAGTGCTATCCACTCGAAGCGCTTCGAAACATGTAGAAAGGAGAGAAAAGAGAAATTTGGCTAAACAACAAATAAAAACACAGAAGAAAAGAAATTTTTCTTTTGTGATTAAGAAAATAGTATCCAGCAAGGAATTATATCTGCTGCTGCTTCCGGGCATCATCTGGTACCTGCTATTTGCATACCGCCCCATGACGGAGCTTAAGATAGCATTCTTTGATTACAATGTATTTCAGGGAATTGAAGGAAGTACGTTTGTAGGACTGCAGAACTTTATTGAATTTTTTAAAGGGAAGGATTTCCCCAGAGTATTGAAAAATACCCTGATGATTTCTTTCTGGCAGTTATTGATTTGTTTTCCGCTGCCAATCGTACTGGCGATCTGTATAACAGAGATGAAGAACAAGTTTGTCAGCAGAATGACGCAGATGTCTACACTGCTTACCCACTTCATATCGGTAGTGGTGGTCTGCGGTATCGTGATTAACTTTCTTTCACCTAGTACCGGTGTGATAAATCTGGTATTGGAGAAGATGGGGGTAGATCCGGTGTATTTTATGACAAAGCCGGAATATTTCAAAGGAATCTATACTTTGATGACACTCTGGCAGAATGCGGGATTTGATGCACTTGTGTATATTGCCGCAATTATGGGAATTGACCAGCAGCTCTATGAAGCGGCAACGGTAGACGGTGCCGGGAAACTTAAGAAGATTTTCCATGTGACAATTCCGGCTATTGTACCTGCCATAGTGACCATGCTGATTCTGAAGCTGGGAGGCATTATCAAGGTAGGGTACGAGGCAATTTTGCTCTTGTACCAGCCGGCAACTTATTCCGCAGCAGACGTTATCTCTACATACTCTTACCGTCTGGCATTTGAAAACGGGAACTATGGGCTGTCTGTGGCGGCGGGGCTGTTTGAATCCGTGGTTGCATTCATCATGGTAATTCTTGCGAATAAAATCAGCAAGAAGATTTCCGATAACGCATTATGGTAAGGAGGAAAAGAGATGGTGAGAAATAAAACCAAACAGGGGCAGGTAATCGGTTTCGGAGAGAAGATTTTCAATGGGGTGATGATTATACTGGGAATCCTGATTACCTTTATCGCCCTGTATCCCATATATTATGTACTAATTTCTTCCTTAAGCAAGCCGTTTTTCGTAGAAAATGGGGATGTGTTACTGAAAATAAAGGAGTTTACCACAGCCAGTTATGAAGCTGTTTTTAAGCGGAACGGCTTGTGGGCAGCTTATGGAAATGCTATTTTTTACACGGTCTTCGGACTTATGGCGAATATGTTCTTTACAACCACTATGGCATATGCGTTATCGAAGAAATATCTGATGGGAAGAAAATGGCTGACCTTATTCACGGTCTTCACCATGTGGTTCAGTGCCGGAATCATTCCCACCTATATGAACTTCAATAATCTGGGTCTACTGGATACGAAAACGGCAATTATATTCGGGTTTGCCATTGAGACATACAACCTTATTATAATGAAGAGTTTTTTTGAGCAGGTGCCGGAGGCGCTGGAAGAAGCGGCGTTCATTGACGGCGCAGGGCATTTCAGGGTATTATGGAATATATATATGCCTCTTTCTAAGCCAGCCCTTGCTACTGTGGGACTATTTTATGGAATCAGCAGATGGAACGGTTATTTCTGGGCAATGCAGCTTCTAAAAGATGACAGCAAGATTCCCCTCCAGGTATTCCTGAAAAAATTAATTGTGGAGAGGGTTTCCAACCCTTCCGATGCGGCAATTGTGACGAAGGCTTCGCTCACATCGCCTACCACTCAGGTATATGCTTTGATTATTCTGGCAATTGTTCCAATGATTATTGTATTTCCATTCATTCAAAAATATTTTAAATCAGGCCTCACCCTTGGCGGTGTCAAAGGCTAACCATAAATGGAGGATTATTCGTTATGAAAAGAAAACAGATTACAGCATTATTACTGACCGCAGTTCTGGGTATTTCTATGGTATTTGGGGCAGCAGGATGTGGAAAAGGGGAGGAAAGCACAGCAGCGGCCTCTAAGGAAGACAAAAGCAAAGAGTTTACAGCCTTTATGTTCCTGTCAGGAACGCCCTTTAACTCCGACTGGGAAGTGTGGAAAGAGGTAGAGAAGAAGACAGGCGTGAAACTAAAAGGGGTGGTTGCTTCCTCCAATTCTGATTATGCGACGGCGTTCCAGAATATGGTGGCATCGGGCCAGCTGGCAGATCTTATCGCCTGTGAGTTCACCACTGACATGGAGAAGCTTGGCAAGGACGGAGGGGTTATTCCATTAAACGATCTGATTGAGGAACATGCGCCCCATATCAAGGAAGCGCTGGACAATGATCCGAATCTGAAATATCAGGCCACGGCGGAAGACGGAAATATATACAATATCCCACTGGGAAAAGAACTGAAGTCTTCCCAGTTCTACTGGATCCGCCAGGACTGGCTGGATAAACTGGGGCTGAAGGCACCGGAAACGGTGGATGAACTCCATGACGTACTGGCTGCATTTAAAAACGGCGATCCCAATGGCAACGGACAGGCAGACGAGATTCCGCTGTTTGACCGCTCGGCTACCGCTGAGACAGAGATGGGTGAATATCTTGCTCTGTGGGATTCCAGTGCAACCTT
>NZ_JAWYAJ010000113.1:0-21662 GCF_034124845.1 Robinsoniella sp. | reverse complement strand
GCTGAAAATCTCTGCCAGAAAATGGGTGAACTTGCACAGGCAGCCAGGCGGCAGGAAGATTTTACCGCCTCCTTTGCCCATGAACTGAAGACGCCGCTCACTTCCATTATCGGATATGCGGATATGCTGCGGACCATGGATCTGGATAAAGAAGAAATCATGGAAGCATCCAACTACATCTATTCCCAGGGAAAGCGGCTGGAAAGCCTATCCCTTAAACTGCTGGAATTAATCGTAACGAAGAAGCAGGAATATGAGCTGACGCCGATTCAGGCAGCGGCATTTATGAAAAATGTGGTGCAGACCGTAAGCGCATCTTTGGAAGCGAAAAAAATTACGCTGCATATGAAGGCAGAAGAAGGGGTAATCATAGGAGAAAAGGATCTATTGGTTTCTTTATTGGTGAACCTGATTGATAATGCCAGAAAGGCTTCTTACGAACAGGGGGACATCTGGATAACCGGGAAGAAAAATCCGGATGATTATGAAATTATGGTAAAGGACAATGGCTGTGGTATTCCGGAGGAAGAACTTAGCAAAATTACAGAAGCCTTCTATATGGTGGACAAGTCCAGAGCCAGAAAAGAAGGAGGGGCAGGGCTTGGCATGACACTTTGCAGTAAAATTGTGGAGATCCATGATGCCAAATGGCGTATCCGAAGTAAGGAAGGAGAGGGAACAACGATCTGGATTTCCTTCCCGGAAGGGGGGACACGCAGATGAATTGGAAGAAAATAGGAAAGTATGCCCTGAGTTCCGTCTTTGTTGGGGGGTTAATTGCGATGGCTGTGTTTTTCCCGCAGTATTACAGCAAGATACATGACAGCAAATATCTGAATAATGTTACCATTGTGGACAGAGAGAAGGTTTCCATGTCCTATGATTATAATACGTCCCTGGAAAGCAAGCTGGAGGTTTTGATGCAGTCTGTAGTGAAAGGTAAGGAATTTAAGCCTGTTCGCCAGACGAAAGACAATGTAGTCAGTGATAAGACATTGATTGAGGGTCTTGCAAAAGAAGTGATTGAGCTGCAGAATTTAGGGGTTCTCTGGATGGTTCAGCAGTACCCTTATGTGGATTATTTTGTGGATGCGTCCCTATACAGTGTAAAAAATGAATCTTCTGCATTGAATCCAAATGACAATGTATTGTTCTGGTATATGCGGTTTAGCGACTTTACGACCTTCGACTTTGAATTTTGTGTGGATGCATATGATTACAAGATTTATAGTGCCGGTATTGCATGCGACGTGCTTCATAAAGAATATGATCTGCTCCAATCTCACATGGCTATGAATGAAATATGGATAAAAAGTAATGCAAATGATGCAAGTGTTACGGAAAGGGCGACGGAAAATGTAGTGGAAAATGGGGATAATGTTTTAGAAAGCATGGATCTTGAAACGGAAGTTTCTTCTATGGAAGCACGCAGTGAAGAGTTTTATTATTATTTGGATTCTCAGAACGCAGTTCTGATGGATGGTTTCCGGCAGTATTACGGCGCCGGTTACGCTGAAATGATCGGTTCTGATTATTTATATTCCATTATGAAATACAATTTTAAAAATTCTTCAGCCAATGTCAGAAAGAATTGGTATGTTAAGAATGTTGGGGCAAATTATATGCCGGCATTTTCTACAGGCATTGAAACAATGGCTGACTGGGTTGAGAATGCAGATAAAAATGAGTAAATGATACAACTATGATACAAATTCCACACGATTTTGATACAGTTGAGTTCTATCCTATAAATAAGGATACATGATATGAGGGGGTATCTGCTATAAGGAGGGACTACTGTGAACAAAAGACGAAAGAAGAGAATACGAAGGTTCAGGGCGCACTGCCTGAGGTTTTTAGCTGGAGGGGTTTTATGTTTTGGCCTGGTATGGATATTTATGGTGGCCGCAAATGCATTTGGGTCAATAGAAAATAATCCGGCAGCAAAAATGATTCAAAATGATAAAACCAGTACCAGTGGAAACGAATTAACAGTAAACAGGAAAAATGCAACAGATTCGGAAGCGGATCTGTTAATCCTGGTTAACAAGGATCATCCGCTGCCGGACGATTATCAGGTGGAATTAATGAGCCTGCAAAATGGGTTAACCAGTGTGGCTGCTTCCATTTATGAGCACTTGAAGGAAATGCTTACGGATGGAAGTGAAGAAGGGCTGGAGTTCTGTGTGGCTTCCGGCTATCGCAGTGTAGAGAGCCAGCAGAAAATCCTGGATCATGACATCACAGCTTTGATGCAGCAGGGGATGACATATGAAGAGGCATATGAGGAAAAAACAAGAGTAGTCATGCCGCCGGGTTACAGTGAACATGAATCGGGGCTTGCGGTAGATATTACAGCTTTGAGCAATCAGCAGCTGGATGACACACAGGAATATACACCGGAAAATAAATGGCTTCAGCAAAATTGTGCCAAATATGGATTTATTCTCAGATATCCCAGGGGGAAAGAGGATATTACGGATATAGATTATGAATCCTGGCATTACAGGTACGTGGGAGTCGAAGCAGCACAATATATTATGGATCACAATTTGACATTAGAAGAATATCTTGAAGAGAAATAGGGGGGATACCTATGAAGGTAAGAAAGAGACTCATAATTTTAGGTACAGGCAGTGAAAAGAGGTTAAAACCGAGATTGTTTTTTATGGCAGGCAAAATGGGGCTGTCAGGATGGATTATCAACATGAGTACCGGAGTTTTAGAGGCAGAATTTCAAGGGGATGAAAGAAGAATACAAAAGTACATAGACCGGATTACAGAAGAATATAATCTAAACATGGACGATATTCGCTGTGAAATGGTAGATATGGATGAAGCGGATGACGGAAGTCTGAGAATCGGATAAGCTGAAACAGGTTAGTGCCGCCCGGCACTAGGCTGGAATCAAGAGAAGCCAAAGCCAGATGTAACCGAAACAGAATAATCAGAAGGAGAGAAAATATGATCAGAGAATTTGAAGAAAATGATTTGGAACGGATCATGCAGATCTGGCTGGATACCAATTTAACGGCACATAAATTTATTTCCAGAGATTATTGGGAAGATCATTTTGACATGGTTCTGGAAAGTCTGCCCGGGGCAGAGATCTATGTATATGAAATTAATGGAAACGTTCTGGGGTTTATCGGTATTCTGGATGGATATATAGCAGGATTATTTGTGGACGCAAGGGTGCAGTCAAAGGGAATCGGACACAGCCTCCTTACCGTTGCAAAAAATAAATATCCGGTACTGACCCTTCATGTCTACCGAAAAAACGAACGGGCTATTAAATTTTATAAAGACGAAGGATTTGTGGTTGAGGAACGGAAGCAGGATCCCGCAGTAGGAGAAGATGAGTACAAGATGCTGTACCGGTCCTGTAATGTGGCTGTGGGCGGCTGAAGTCCGATAAATCCGGTTGACTTTGGGAATTCATCATAATACAATACAGGAAAAGCCACTGGCGGCAGTAAAGGATGAGGATCATGAAACGGCAGAATGACTGGTATACCGGTATTAATTATTATGATAATTACAAAGAAAAAGAGATTCAGATTGAAAAGAAAAAGTTTGCAGTGCCGTTGGAGCAGCATATACACGAACAGGTGGAAATTATATATGTGCTCTCCGGGGATGGAGTCATACGGGTAAATGGATGTGATTATCCGGCGAAAGAAGGCTCCTTCTTCTGTCTTTATTCCCATCACTTTTACGGGATACATACGATTAAAAAAGAGATAGAAGCGGTAGTTGTCAAATTCTATATTGGACTATTTATGTATATGTGCTGGGAAAAGCATCCCAGAAATGCCAATGCCAAGCTTGTTTATGATACCTGCCCCATGGCGCAATTGCAGGGAGGGCAGAAATCCAGGGTTGAGGCGCTGGTGCTTGATCTTTTGCAGGAAAAGAAAGAGCAGCGGTTTGGCAGTAAAAACATGATTTTGTATCAAACATTGGAGTTACACAATTATTTTTGCCGTTATGCCTATGAAAACATCGGTAAAAGCAAAAAGGAAGACAATGCAGTATGGAATGTGATTCAGAAAGTGGCGCTGGCTGGAGGAGAACATCTGGGTTTGAATGAGCTGGCACTGGAAATGGGGTGCTCGCCCAAGGCTCTGAACCAAAGAGTCAAAAATGCATGCGGCTGCACTTACTTTCAGCTTCAGCAGTATGGAAAAATAATCAATGCCTGCGCGCTGCTGCACTTTCCGGAACTTACGATGGAATATGTGAGCGGATTGCTGGGATTTCCGTCTGTTCCCGCTTTTTACCGGGTATTTGAACAGCATTGCAATATGACACCCCGGGAATACCAGAAAGAATGCATTGGCAATGGAAAAATGGAAATGGAAGGTGCCGGAATCGGTATGCAGTTCCTGCAGTATCTTCATCTTAATTTCATGAAGGAAATAAAAATAGAGAAAATCAGTGAGGAATTCTGCCTGAAACCATATACCGTGAAACAAATTTTTCAAAATGTATTCGGCACGGATTTCCAAAGTATCTTAAATGAAATCAGGGTCTGTTATGCAGCAGCATTTTTGCGCAGTACAAATTTAAGTGTACTGGAAATCTCGGTACGCTGTGGATTTGAATCCCTGTCTACATTTCAGAGATCATTTCAGGAGTGGATGAACCAGTCGGCTTCTCAGTACCGCAGGTCATTTCATGGGGAATAAATGAGAAGAAAACTAATGTTTTTGAATATATTAATCTATCTAAAATCGCTATAATGTAAGAAAAGAGCAGTATAAAACTGCTACTTTCGGACAGGAGGCGGTTTTTTTATGTTTGAAAAATTATTCAGCCCGATTAAAATAAGGGGCATGGAACTGGAGAATCGAATTGTTATGCCTGCAATGGGCACAAGGATGGCAAATGAAAAAAGTGAGGTCACTCAGCGGCTCATTGATTATCATGAGGCAAGGGCAAAAGGTGGATGCGGACTTAATATCGTAGAGGTGGCGGCAGTACATACGCCAAGTGCGCCGGCACATTTTGTGTCTGTTAGTGAAGATTCTTATATCGAGGGGCATCAAAGGCTGACTGATGCCATACACAGTGCAGGAGGCAGGGCAGGCATCCAGCTGTGGCAGGGTTCAATTGCTACGGTAATGGATCCAAAGGCTAAGATGCTGGTGGTAAATGAAATGAATTTCGGAGCCTATACACTTCCTGCAATTGAAAAAGAAGAGATCGAAGAAGTAGTTGCCTGTTATGGAAAAGCAGCCCGCAGATGTGTAACAGCAGGTTATGACTGCATTGAGTTTCATTGTGCGCACAATTATCTACCCCATTCTTTCTTAAGCGCAGGGCTGAATCACAGAACAGATGAATATGGCGGAAGCTTTGAGAATCGGGCACGGTTCCCGCTGGAATGTATCCGGGCGATCCGTGAAAATATACCGGAGGATATGCCGCTGTTTATGAGAATTGACGCCCATGATGATTATCTGCCACAGGGTCTTACCATAGAAGAAGTGATACGGTTCTGCAAGCTGGCGGGTGAGGAAGGCGTGGATGTTCTGGACGTTTCCAGAGGAAATATTATAACAGCAGCGTCACTGTATGAGGTACCGCCCATTGATGTGCCAAATGGTTTTAATGTGGAAAATGCCAATCGAATCCGCCGGGAAACAGGAATGCTTACCATTGCGGTAGGAAGAATTAACACAGCGCAAATGGCAGAGGATATCCTTGACCAGGAGAAAGCGGATTTGATTGTTATGGGAAGGGCACAGCTGGCGGATCCGGAATTTGCAAATAAGGCAAAAGAAGGGAGAGTCAGGGATATTATTCACTGCGTAGGATGCGACCAGGGATGCTATGATGGTTTTTGCGATCTGGCTAATCGTCCTTTCATCACCTGTATGAGAAATCCTGCATTGGGTCACGAAAAGGAGCACAGGTTAGAAAAAACGGCAAGCCCCGGAAAGGTTTTAATAGCCGGAGGAGGAATGGCGGGAATGGAAGCTGCCATGGTACTGAAAGAGCGGGGACATATACCGGAAATTTTTGAATCCGGCGATCATTTGGGCGGACAGTTCATCACAGCCGGGGAAGCCCCGGGTAAGGCTGAAATGAAAGCGGCTGCAGTTTCATTTGCAGAACAGGTGGAAAGAGCAGGTATTCCGGTACATTACGGCATAGAAGCAACACCTGAATTAATCCAAAAAGAGATGCCGGCTGCGGTGATTCTGGCAATCGGATCATCACCCATTGTTCTGAAACTGGAAGGAATAGAGAATCTGCCTGTTTATGAGGCACATGAAGTACTGGATGGCAGAGCGGTTCCCCAAGGAGAGATCTGCGTAATCGGCGGAGGGCTGGTAGGGCTTGAGACGGCAGACGCGTTAGCTTCGGCGGGCCATAAGGTTAAAGTAGTGGAAATGAAAGAAACAGCCGGAGAAGATCTGGGGAGTCTTAGAAAAATTGCAGTCATGCAGAAAATGCAAAGTCTGGGTGTTGAGATTATAACAAAAGCTGTGTGTAAAGCCATCTGCGGCAAGGGGGTAGTAACGTGTCAGGAAGAACGGGAAACGGTGGTAACTTGTGACAGTGTAGTAATTGCAGTGGGATCCAGGGCGAATGACAGTACGAAACTGGTGACAGTCTGCGAGGAACTAAAAATCCCGTATTATATCATCGGGGATGCAAAAAAGGCGAGGCGTGCATTAGATGCAATTGCAGAGGGATACGAAGCAGCCCGCAGTATCTGACAGGAACCGGCAGCAGAGGATATAAAATCATCATCTTAGAAAGTTACATGTTTTTTTCGTGAAAGCATCTATTTTTTTTCACATTTGTTTTGGAAAGGGGCGGTTAGGATGAATTCAAAATTATTTGAAGAATTACAAATTGGAACAATGAAGCTGAAAAACAGAACCTTTATGGCACCTATGTCTCTGGGATATGAAAGCCAGGATGGAACCGTAAATGAGAGAATGCAGGAATACTGGCTGGCAAGGGCAAAAGGAGGTACCGGATGTATTATCCTGGATGCTTTGTCCGTGGATCCGGGTGTTCCCTATCTGGGCAATACCCTGTTCTTTCGAAATGAGGAAAGTATCGCATCTTATAAGCAGTTTACAGATAAAATTCATGCTTATGGTACCAGGATTATTCCACAGATCACACATCCGGGACCGGAAAGTGTCAGCGCATTTTTTGGTGCACCACCTAAGGCAAGCAGTGTGTATATCAACTCGATGGGGCAAAAGACAAGGGCACTTGCAATAGAAGAAATTCCCGAAATCATTGCACAATATGCGCAGACCTCCTATCAGGCAAAGCAGGCGGGTTTCGATGGTATTGAGCTGCACTGCGCCCATGCATATATGCTGCTTGGATCCTTTCTGTCTCCAATGAGGAATAAGCGTACAGATCGTTATGGCGGTTCACTGGATAACAGAGCGAGACTGCTTTTTGAAGTAATCGATGCAATCAAAGCAAAGTGTGGTTCGGATTTCCCAATTGTGCTCAGAATCAGCGGCAGTGAGCGAGACGAACAGGGAAATACTATCGAAGATATAAAATATCTGGTTCCCCGGTTAATTGCCCACGGAATAGATGCATTCGAGGTGAGCGGGGGGACGCAGTATGAACGCTGCAATAAAATTATTCCCTGTCATGGAGAACGAATGGGGGTAAATGTACCGGAGGCGCGGGAAATCAAAAAAGTATCAACGGTGCCCGTGCTAGTTGTAGGGAAGATAAATGATCCAGCCTATGCAAGGTATCTTACGGACAGCGGTCAGGCGGATGGTGTGGTAATCGGCAGGGCACTTTTATCCGATCCGGAGTTCGTGAACAAAGCCAGAGAGGGACGGACAGAAGAAATTGCTCCATGTGCGGCCTGCGGGATCGGGTGCATCGGAGAACAGACAAAGAGGAGACCGGCATCCTGCGTCATTAACCCGGCACTGGGCAGGGAAGCTGAGATGGAGCTGCTTCCCGCAAAAGAACCGAAAAAGGTCGCGGTAGCCGGAGGAGGTATCGGAGGTATGGCAAGTGCAAGGGCATTTGCGCTACGCGGTCATCAGGTAACTTTGTTTGAAGAAAGCGGCAGACTGGGCGGACAGATGAATGCAGCCTGCATCCCGCCGCACAAACAGGAACTCAGCAGATGGATTGTATATCTTCAAAATGAAATTGCCCGTCTTGGGATTCCGGTCAAACACGGAGTCCATGTAACAAAAGAAACATTAGAGGAATACAAACCTGATATTGTAATAATAGCAACCGGAGCAAAGGAAATAATCCCTCCAATCCCTGGAGTTGAAAAAGAAACGGCAATCACGGCACAAAAAGTGCTGAATAATGATGTTCCGGTTATTGGCGGCAAGGTACTGGTAGTTGGCGGCGGCATGGTAGGATGTGAAGTGTGCGAACATCTGATGCATCAAAAGAGAGGTACACTAAGCGTCACAATGATTGAAATGGCAGATACAATTGGAGCAGGAATGGTACCAAATAATCAACTTCCAACGATGAACCGTCTTCACCATCTTGGTATAAAAATGATGACAGGCACTAAATTATTGTCGGTAAATGGAAACGAGGCAGAAGTGGAATCGCCGTCAGGTATAGAAACTATGGCTGGATTTACCCACATCGTATATGCCTGTGGTTCCAGAGCTGAAAATAAACTGTATGAAGAAGTAAAGAATTCCTTTGGAAAGGTAATCTGCATCGGTGATGCAAAAGGAGCAAGACAGGCGTTAGAGGCAGTCCGGGAAGGGTGGGAGGCTGCGTTAGAGGCCGTACTGTAGGCGTTAGGGTGGAAGTGTGCTTAGAAGGAGAAATGAATATTTAAATATTTCGTTTGCAAAATAGAATTGACAGTATTCCATTGCTATTATATAATACACTTAACAGGAAACCGATAGCTAGACATATCCTAGCCACCCCGGTTGCCAATTAGTTACTAAAAAATAGTCGTTCACTGGTCAAGGTGAGAGCGACTATTTTTTACGTCTTTCTTGAAAATTAAGTATTGATATGACTAAGTTAACCATTGATATAATGATCATGAACTCTTCATATGTACTCAAAAAATCACCACCTTTATTCTTAAAGTAGGTGGAAGACATGTCGCCCTATCGATTCCCGGTTAAATGTATGATAAAAAGAATTTAAAATTAAAAACAATATGTGAATAGAAAATATAATATAAAAAATAAATTAATATGATGTTTAAATAATAAACTATAATTCGATCCTGGTCAAGTGAAATAAATATTATATTTTAATATGTGAGTATTTATTTCAACATATATTATGTCGCAAAAAACAGAAGGATAAAGCAAAAAAATTTCATATTTTGCTTTATCCTTTATAATAGTTATTCTATTAAAAAAATTACCCCTCCGCCTTTTCCCGATAATCAAACGGACTCATCCCGGTCTGTTTTTTAAAAATCCTGCTGAAATAAGCTTGGTCATGATACCCTACAATTTCCCCAATCTGCCGGATTGACAGCTCCGGCTTGTGCAGCAGATATTGCTTTGCCTGCGTGATACGCAGAGAGGTTATGTATTTGGATGGAGTCATGTCGTATTTCTGGCAGAAGATTTTGGTCAGGTAACTGGAACTGTAGTTCATGTTACTGGCGATGATGTTCAGATTGATATCCACATTATAGTTATGAATAATATATTCTTTGAGAACCTTTGCAATCTGTTCCGGTGTATTCCGGGTCATTTCCGGATTAAAGATATCAGCATATTCATTGCGCTGTATTTCAAAGTCATTCTTTATGCCCTGGAGAGCGGCATAAAGTTCTTCTGGGTCAATTGGCTTGAGCAGATATTCCGACACCTGCAGCTGGATCGCCCGCTTGGCATATTCAAAGTCAGAAAATCCACTGGTAATGATGAACCGGGTTAAAGGCAGGCGTGCATGTACTTTTTCCAGCAGCTGTATGCCGTTCATCAGCGGCATTTTAATATCTGTGATTACCAGATCCGGTTCCAGTTCTTTTATAAGCTCATAGGCCTGTGTTCCTGTCTGTGCTTTCCCGGTCACTTTGAATCCCAAGCCGGTATTTTCGATCTTACGAATCAAATTCTCTAATAACAATTCTTCGTCTTCCGCAACGACGACTGTATAGTTGGAAATTGCCATGTTTATTCTCCTCCGCAATGTGTGATAAACAGGATCAGATTTGTATCACCAGAATGAATTTTCAAACGTGCTATAGGTTCTTTTTTCTGCCAATGGATACAATTCCATGTCCATCCTTTGTATTTCCGTATGCAAAGATTATATCATCTCCGCAGAAAAGTTTCCATCGTAAATAGACATTTAACATCCCCATACCATTTATTTCTATTTCCGGCATACCCGGCTTGGCGGCAGCAGCTTCGATCCTGGAGTGTATCAGCTGGATGGATTCTTCAGTAAATCCGGAACCGGAATCAATGATATCAATCTGCCAGCTTTCTTCTGTGACTTTGCTTTGGATTTTAAGACTCCAGGGAGGTTCACAGTTGGTGCCGTATTTTAGCGCATTTTCCACTAAGGGCTGGATGACCAGCTTGGGTATCTTAAGGGAAAGAAGGGATTCATCTACGTGAATCTCATAATTCAGGCTGGACTGGTATCGTACTTTCATACAGTAAAGGTATTCCTGAATATATGCAGTTTCCTCCCCCAGAGTGACCGAGGTCGAATCCCCTTTTGTAATATAGCGCATGATTTTAGTGAGATTACGGCACATTTTTACCACCTCATCAGACTGGTTATTTTCCGCCAGTACAATGATGCCTGAGAGGGTATTATAGTAAAAATGCGGGTTAATCTGAGACTGAAGTGCCAGGCTGCGGGACTTTATTTCCTGCTGTCTGGTATCAATTAATTCATCCATGGAGGTCTTTAAGTTGCTGCTCATGCTTAAAAATGCCTGGTTTAGCTCCTCCAGCTCATCAAATGAAGCATCCAGGGGCTCTTTCTTCTGTTGCCCCAGGGTATCCAGCGCAGTTTTCTTAATGATATTGCGCAGCTGTTTGATGGGCTTCGTGAGACTTCTTGACAGGTACCAGGAGATAAATACAGAGCACGCCAGCATAGCGGCTACCCCAAGTCCCAGTACGTGAATCAGGTTTCTGACCGGCTGTAAAATGTGGTTTTGGGGCTGAACGGTTACGTAGGTCCAGCCGGTATAAGAGGATGAATTGGAAACCAGTATTTCCGTGGTACGGGAATCTTCATTAAAAAAGGATGCGTGCCCCAGAGCGGAATCTATGGAGTTGAAATAATCCGGCAGGGCTTTTTGTTCGGACTCTTCCAGTTTGTAAGGGAATACAAGGGTACCGTTTTTATCATAGATATAAACACTGGGGGCATCTGCATTTTTCTGCTGGTAGGAGGTGATGTATTTAAAAATAGTACTGCATTTTTTAACGGTTTCGATGGCGCCCACCTGTTTTTTGTATCGGTTGTGAAATACGCGGTATAAAGACATATACCAGACCGGCGTTCGGCTGGTATTGGAGTTGCTGGTAATTTCTGTGGTGGCATAGGGAAGGCTTAGCAGCTTCTTTCCACCTAATTCCTTTGTATGCTCCAGCCAGGGAAGCGTGTCCATATCCATTTTTTTACTGTTGTTTTTGATTCCGACCTGCACAACGGAACCGGAAAAATCATAGAGATTAATCTGGTCTACCTTCAGGTCTGCTCCGTTAATGGTTACAAACAGATCAGCCAGAGCCATAAAATCATTAGAAGAAACCCGCAGGTCGTTAGCTTCTGCCAGTCGGTCTTTTACCAGGTTGCTGTAACCTATGTTAATGGAAACAGAATCCATATCCTGCAGAATCTGTTCTGTCTGCTGCAAAAAAGATAAATTCATATCCGTTGCGGCCTTTGTCTCTCTTTCAATTAAAATGTTAGAAGTGTAGCGGTAAAAGAAGATAGAAAAGGCAATTACAACTAATAGTGCAAGACCAAGATAGGCTAAAAAGAACTTAGTTTGCAGCTTTATTTGGTGGTTTTTCTTCATATTTTTGGTCCCCCATTTACTAGTGCCGACCGGCGCAAATACGCCGATATATAGCACCCGCTATCTACGCCAGCTGCACGTCTGTGAATCTAGTCGTAGCCCCACTACGCCGTCGATTCACAGCCTCACAGCTGACGCAGATATCAGGCACTATGTACCGGCGTATTTACGCCGGTCGGCACTTGTCTTCTTAATATTATAACAAAAATCACCAAAAAGAAAGGATAATTTTTTGCGTTTGTAGGCAAAGTGTGAAAAAAGTCCAAATTCTGTTGGGAATAGTGCATGGACTTTTCAGAAGAAAAAAAGTACAATTAGTTCATCAGATAAACAAAACGCGGAACAATGGGAATGGAAAATGGGAGGAATAAAAAATGAAGAAAAAAGTGATCAGTGCTTTACTTTGTGCAACTATGGTAATCACAATGGCAACTGGATGCGGATCAGGCGACAAGACAGAAACTACAGCAGCAACCAGTGCAGCAAAAGAGACGGAAGCTGCTAAGACAGAAGGAAGCGAAGCAGGCAGTGCTGCAGATACAGAAGAAGCAGCGGAAACAAAGGCAGAAGGGGAAACAGCAGCGTCGAATACAGACTTTGCGGGAGAAGAACTCAGTATTCTGGTTTCCGCAGGATGGATGGACAACCGCTATGATGAAACCATCGCCCGTTTTGAAGAGACTTATGGAGTGACTGTTGACTTACAGACAATTCCGGCAGACCAGTATGGTGATTTGCTGCAGTCTAAATTAACAACAGATTCCTGCGCGGATATATTCTGGATTCAGTCAAATCCCTTTGCAATTGCATCTCAGATTGTAGATCCTGAAAAATATTGTATTGACTTTTCAGATGCATCATGGAAAAGCGTCATGCCGGAAAACAGACTTTCCGCATGTGAATACGATGGGAAACTGTATGGTTTACAGATCTGGCATAACTCTCCGGAATATGTAATGGTTTATAATAAAACGTTATTTGGTGAATTGGGATTGGAAGCACCTAAGACCTATGATGAAATGTTAAAGGTTTGTGAGAAGCTGTCAGCAGAAGGCATCACACCATGGTTTGAGCCGGGAGCAGACGGATGGCAGCATCCACTGGCATTTTTCCAGATCGGCGGAGCATACGAGGCAGACCAGCCGGGATTATATGACAAGCTGAATAATAACGAAGCAAAATTTGCAGATAACCAGTTAATGATAAAAGTACTGGAACAATACAAGGAACTGGCAGACAAAGGATATCTTGGCGAAGACTGGATCGGAACCGACTCCACCAATATGGTAAATGAATTCGCAGACAGAAATTGTGCTATGGCAATTGCCAATTCTTCCTTCATCAAACAGATTCAGGATGAAACCGAAACAACAGATGAATTTGGTTTATTCTTAGAACCATTGGGAGACAACACATACTTCCCTACAAGCCCGGCCGGTCCTACCATGTTCGGTTATAAAGGAACCACACATCCGGAACTGGTCAAAGAATTCTTCAACTTTGTAACGACAACAGAGAGCTTACAGGAAATTCTGGACAATTCACCGTCCTACACCAACCTGGATGTAAACGATGACAATTTACAGCAGCACTGGTTACCGGAAGAAGAAGAATTCATGAAGACACTTACCGAAGAGCAGATGAAAACACCGGTACTTCAGAACGGTACAAAGTACACAAATGATTACTGGATGCAGTTTGGACAGGATATGGTTGCATACTGTACCGGACAGATGGAAGCAAATGATGTACTGAAAAATATGGATAACAACAGGGCAGAAGCAGCGAAGGTTGCAAACGACCCTGCATGGAAATAAGGGACACATTCCATGCTGAACTTTTGGTGCCGGGAGCAGTAAGAAACCTCCCGGCACTCTCTATCAAAAGAAAGTGGTGAAGTAATATGAATAAAAAGAAAATCTATCCACAATGGTTCCTGTTTGTCCCATTGGCATTATATATTTTATTTTTTCTGACCCCCAGTATACTCGGTATCTTTTATTCCTTTACCGACTGGAATTCCAGAAGTCTGGGAGAAACAAAGTTCGTAGGTTTACAGAATTATATTGAGATCTTTACATCGAACAAAGATTATGCATCCGGCATTTTCAACACCCTTAAATTTACGATAATATCGAATGTTTTAAAACTGATTCCGGCACTCTTAATTGCAATTATGCTGCAGGAAGGTCTGAAAGGCAAAAATGTTTACCGTACACTTTTATACCTGCCATCTGTTTTACCATTCTTGATCATAGGCTTAACATTTAAATCTATTTTAAACTATAACACAGGACTTTTAAACAGCTTCCTGGACATGGTGAATTTAGGATTCCTGAAGCAGAAATGGCTATCAGACCTGGGGGTTGTGTGGAAATCTATCTATGGTGTGGATGCCTGGAGAGGAATCGGATATGTAATGACAATTTTCCTGGCTGGTCTGAATACCATACCAAAGTCCTATTATGAGGCAGCCCAGATTGACGGAGCAAATTTCTGGCAAAGAGTAAAAAATATCACCCTGCCTATGCTGCGTGGTGCCATTATGATCAATCTGGTATTTGGACTTACATACGGACTGAAAGTATTTGATATTGTCTATGTGCTGACAAACGGTGGTCCAGGACATGCAACAGAGGTTATTACCACATATTCCTACCAGCTCTATTCCAACGGACAATATGGAATGTCTACGGCACTTAATACGATTCTTCTGGTGATCACCGCAATAATCGGTGTGGTAGTTGTAAAAGTAATGAGTAAACAGGAGGTGCAGCAATAATGAAAAAAAATTTCGTACGTAATATAGCCAAACAAATTGTCTGTATTATTATGAGTATCATCGTAGTTGCCCCTTTCTATATGGTAGTCATCAACTCCTTTAAAAGTAAAAATGAAGCGGCAAGAATGAGCCTTGCCCTTCCTACAAAATGGTTTTTCAACAATTATACGGAAGTAATTGAAAAGGGAAAACTGGTACAGGGGTTTGCCAACAGCGTCACTTATGCAGTCGTTGCAACCCTCATCGGTGTCATCAGTTGTGCCATGGCGGCATTTGTAATGTGCAGAAAACGCACAAAAGTGAATAACTTCCTGTATTATTTCGTATTGTGTGGATTATTCTTCCCGGTAAACTACGTAACCTTGGTTAAGGTACTGACAGTTGCAGGACTTGCAAATACCAAATTTGGAATCATTATTGCGTTTACCAGTGCCATGATACCGTTTTGTATCTTCACCATACGAAACTTTGTCCTTTCCCTTCCGGTTGAATTGGATGAAGCAGCGGTAATCGATGGGGCGGGACCAATCTCTATGTTCTTCAAGATCATCGTTCCCATGTTAAAACCAACGCTGGTAACCTGTTTTATCCTGCAGTTTATGGGAGTCTGGAGTGATTTCCTGACACCTTTGTATTTATCTAATAAGAGTTCCATGTTCCCCATGAATATTGCAGTATACCAGTTCTTTGGCAAAAACAAAAACTACTGGAACTATATATTTGCCGATATTGTATTGACCTGTCTTCCGGTTGTAATTGTATATCTGATCGGACAAAAATACATTGTAGGCGGCATGACATCGGGAGCTGTAAAAGAATAATACGTTAATAAAATCCAGGCATCTTGTCTACGCTGCGCTTCGGTTCGTGCTAAACCTGCGCCACCGGCGCACAGCACCCATCGCGAAGGCAACTTTAAATGGGCAGATGCCTGGATGTTCGTTTCCAAGGTTGGACAGTCGCCACTTTTCGCTGTGTATGTCCATTTATTCATAAAACGGTGGAAATTAAATGAAATTTAAGTTATGATAGAAACACAAAATAATTTGCAGAGTATCAGAGGTATGTTTGAAATCACCGGCTGTTCACTGCATAAATAATCAGGCAATACACTTGGCTTTCCGCAAT
This sequence comes from Robinsoniella sp., assembly GCF_034124845.1. Classification (NCBI taxonomy): domain Bacteria; kingdom Bacillati; phylum Bacillota; class Clostridia; order Lachnospirales; family Lachnospiraceae; genus Robinsoniella; species Robinsoniella sp. The sequence continues at coordinate 5,739 of NZ_JAWYAJ010000113.1, read as the reverse complement.
AGGAAAGCCTGTCTGTATTATAATAATTTATGCAGCGGTGCATGGGGGCAGACAGGCTCTGGTTAAAGGAGTTATAGGATGAACATCACATTAAATAAGGAAGCTTCCAGATTTGGGGAAGCATTTGCTATTGGAAACGGCCATTTGGGAGCCATGGTTTACGGCGGAATGAAAACCGACAGGCTGGACCTGTCGGAAAATACGTTTTTCAGCGGAAATAAAAGTGAGGACGACAATCAGGCAGGAGCCAGTGAAGCATTTTATAAGATGCGGGAGCAGACGGCGTCGGGAGATTATGCGGCGGCTTTAGAGACTTCCCATGAATTTTACGGTAAACGGGGCAATTACGGGACGAATCTTCCGGTAGGGCAGATTTTGATAACGCGTATGGATGAGTTGAGCGAGACATCCGGTTATGAGAGAAGTCTGGACTTAGAAAACGGAATTGTGTACTCACGGTATATGCAAAATGGGGAACAGGTATCCCGGCAGGCATTTGCATCACACCCCCATAATGTCATCGTTTATGAAGCGGTTTGTGATAAGAATGATATGAACCTTTGCATTTCCTTCCAATCCCTGAGGGACGGGGAATATGTGAAATACCATATAGGCGGCATCTTTTTCGTCTGTGAAGCCCATGAGACCATGCACAGTGACGGAACAACAGGAACCTTATTATGTGGAAAAGTCTCGATTCATACAGATGGTTTTCCGGAGGCAAAGGAAGATGGGGTCTACATTAAGAGAGCATCCAGGGTGTCCCTTTATATTACAGCCATTACAGATTTCAAGGAAGAAGTATTGGAGAAAGAGAAACAGGTCCTGCAGCTTCAGATGAAGATGAACCGTACCTTTGTAAAAGTGGATGAACTGGCAGTGGAAGAAATCCTGGAAGCCCACAGGCAGGACATGCAGGCGTTATATTCCAGAGTCACTCTTAATATCGGGAACCAGCCGCTGGTAAACCGCATGTTCCAAATGGGAAGGTATCTGCTATATTCCAGTTCCAGGGAAGATTCCCTGCTGCCTGCCCATTTACAGGGAATCTGGAATGACAATGTGGCATGCCGGATTGGATGGACTTGCGATATGCATCTGGATATCAATACCCAGATGAATTACTGGCCGTCAGAAGTGACCAATCTGCCGGAAACAGCAGTTCCGCTGTTTCGCTGGATCAGAGAAGACCTTGTTCCGGCTGGCAGAAAGACAGCGTTAGAAAGCTATGGCTTAAAGGGCTGGGTAGGAGAGCTGGTATCCAATTCCTGGGGATACGCTGCGCCTTACTGGGCATCTCCCCTATCCCCCTGTCCTACCGGAGGCGTCTGGACTATTACTCAGATGTGGGAGCATTTTCTGACTAGCCAGGACAAGAAGTTCCTGAAAGAAGAAGCGTTTCCTGTGATCGAAGAAGCCGTAGTATTTTTCAGCGGGTATCTGTTCGAGGACAAAGAGAGCGGATACCTTACCTGCGGACCCTCCATTTCTCCTGAAAACAGCTTTGTGGTAGATGGGAAAACCTATCAGATCAGCAATGGGTGTACGGTAGAAATCCTTATGATCCGGGAATTGTTTGATATTTATCAAAAAGCCTGCCGCGTGCTGAGACGAAAGAATAAAAGGATGAAAGACACAGCCGATAAAGCAGCACGTTTACTGCCCTACCGGATAACCGGAAACGGGCAGATCGCAGAGTGGAACCACGATTACCCTGCGGCTGATCTTCAGCACAGACATACCAGCCATTTGCTGGGCTTGTTTCCGTTTGCCCAGATTACGCCGGAAAATGAAAAATTGGCGAAAGCGGCAGAGGCTGTTATCACTGCAAAGCTCACTCCGGAGGAAAATTGGGAAGATACCGGATGGGCAAGGTCTATGCTGATGCTGTATGAGGCGAGATTACGGCATCCCCAGAAGGCATTGGGGCATATAGACAGTATGCTTACAAATCTGCTGGAGCCAAACGGATTTATCATCCATCCGCCTACACGGGGAGCGGGTTCCTTTGACAACGTATACGAATTGGATGGCAACACGGGCTTGACCTCCTGTATAGCAGAGATGCTGATGCAAAGCCATGGCGGCATGATCCGGATTCTGCCCTGCCTTCCCAAACAGTGGAGTAAAGGAGAGGTTAAAGGGCTTTGCGCCAGAGGCGGCGTTACCGTTGATATCAGCTGGGATGAGAATTCCTGTCAGGTAAACTTCGGTTCAGAGCGCAGCAGGCGTATTACAATTCAGTATGGTGAAATCCGTAAGACCATCTTATTAAAAGAGGGAAATACAAGTGTTTGTCTGAAATAACGACTTGGAAACACGCTCTAGAGCGTCCCTTTGAGATACATTTTTCAACAAAAATTAAATAGCCCTTACTTTGAAGAGAAGGGTATATCTGAATGCTTTCTACTTTTTTTGCATAACCTGTGGCATGAAAAATGACAGTCAGGCATATATTACTCTAAAGAAAATTTTAGGGGAGAAGTAATTGGCTGAGTATCGACGTTTTGTGGCTTATATATATGAGTATGTCAATGGTATAAAAGGAGAAAATGCAGGATTTGTGAAGGTGGAGTCCCGAAACGGGGTCTGCCGTATCCAGCTGCATCTGCAGGCAGTACCGGCAGAAGAGACGAGTCTTCAGGTGGATGGCTTTGTTAGGACGCAGAACCACGTTGGAGTAATTCCACTGGGGATGTGCAGGGTAAAAGGAAAATCGGCGGAATTCAAAGGAAATACGCCCCATCGTAATTTTGGGAATTCAGATTATTCCCTGGAGCAAATCGCAGGCATGTTCCTGGAAGGGGAAAATGGCAGTATTTTTGCTACAGCTTGGGATAATGAACCCGTCGATGTGGACGAATTAAAGAGATTTGCTAAAAATGTCCATATGAAACAAAAGGCAGCAGTGGTAAATAAAGAAAATCCGGAGGCGGTTAAGTCAGCCCGGGGCGATAAGGTTCCGGAATTTGAGGACAGCATGGAAAAGCTGGCTGATGCAGGTAACGTGAGCGGCATTACGGAAAATGAAGAAACAGATGCTGCTGCGACTGCTCAATTGGACGACGATTCCAGGCTGGCTGAAGATAGATCAGAAACAGCAGTACCCACCTTGGCACATCCGGAAAATGGCGGGGAAATGGCAGACGCAGAAGAGACGGCAGGTTTCGGGCAAAGATCAGACTCTTGGAATCTGGCAGATGCCAGGGGATTAGACTATGCCGAAGAAACAGCAGAGTCAGATGGAATGTCGGGTTCAGAAGAGTTAGTGGCAGCTGAAGGAAGATCGGATTCAGAGATGTTTGAAGCAAAAGCCTCTGGTTCTGAGGAAGTAAAAGAGTCCAATGGTTTTGAAAATACGGCTGGAGAAGTCCGGGAAGCCTCAATCGATGCCGATGCAGATGAATTAAGCAGTGGGGATGCACAACGTGAGTCAGAGTCAACGGATAGTATGGTTGGAGAATCTGTTGAAGCGGATGAAAACAATAACAGTCATAGCAATGTGGGAAATAATATCCGTAACAATGTCAGAAACACCGGTTATACAAACAATGGGTATGCCAACAACAACGGATATGCCAACAGCGGGAACCAGGTACATATGGCTCAGGCCCGCGGACGCCAGCAGGCATCCGGGCGATGTAATATGAATTGTGCCAACAGCGGCCTGGACCGTAAGTGGGATCAATTCCAGTGCCATTACCCGCCGATGGAACCATTTACCGATGATGAGATTGTAGAATGTATCCGGATCGCACCGAAAGACATTATGTTCCTGAGAAGGGATGACCAGCGGTTTGCCCGCAATAATTTCCTGTTACAAAGCTTTTATAATTATCAGCACCTTATGCTGGGAAGGCTGCGGGATGGCGGCTATGTTCTGGGGGTTCCGGGACTTTATGAGAATCAGGAACGGTTTATGGCGAATATGTTTGGCTTTATGAACTTTAAGGAAGCAAGACCGGGAAAACAGGAGAACTTCGGATATTGGCTGAGACCGGTGAGATAGAGGTAGATACCAGGTATATTTTATTTATTTTATTTGTGGGAGGTGCTTTTTAACAGAAGCACCTCTATTTGTTTTTATCAGTCGTCTAATCCGCGAATCCCGGCATTAATACCTTGTTCTTTAAAGATTTCAGCAAATCCTTCCAGTTCTTTACGGCTGTAGCTGTGAAATCCTGACTGTATTACATTTTCAGAGTCTTTATAGGCCTGTAAAAAGTATTGTCTGCAGCCGTGAAGCCATGCTCCGATTTTGTAAAAGTCCTCCACCGTATGCAGCTCTCTGACTACCGTGGTGCGAAACTCATAATCTATGCCGCAGTCCATTAGATATTCCACAGATTCCTCAATGGTATCCATGGAGATATTAATGCAGCCTGCCACCCTGCCGTAGTTCTCCGGGGAAGTCTTGATATCCATAGCCACATAATCAATCAGCCCAGATTCAACGAGACTGCGGATCATGCTGGGATTGCTGCCGTTGGTATCTAATTTTACAAGATAACCCAGAGATTTTAATTTTTCTATAAATTGGGGGAGTTCTCGGGAAAGTGTCGGCTCTCCTCCGGTTACGCAGACACCCTCCAGGATACCCTGCCGCTTTTTCAGGTATGCCAGGACTTCTCCTTCCTCTATATATGGCTCTGCCTCGGGGTTAAGAACCAGACCTGCATTCTGGCAGAAAGGACAGCGGAAGTTACAGCTGCCAAGGAAAAGTGTTGCCCCCAGATGCCCGGGATAGTCTAAAAGGGTCAGTTTGTTAAAGCCATGTATTTTCATATAATGCCTCCAATATGTATAAATGCTCAGTAAAGAGAATTAAATTTTTAGGTATGTTATTATTATAGCAGATTATAAAAGAAAAATCATATGGATAAATTCAAGGGGAGTGGAGGGCTGTATGTATTAATCTAAATTGATTCATCCAAACAGCTGCTACTTGCGTTCTGCCTTTTGAAAGGATATAATAATTTCATGTCAGCGCAGTCTTCATGAAACGTTTTGGCGATAAATTATCAGGAAAGCGGAGCGTGTGGATGGAGAAATATAATATAAACAGGTTCTAAAATCCATGGAATCAGCAGATTATTTAACTATAAATAGAAGAGAGTAAAAGAATGGAAGAAAATACAAAGATACATGAGAAATATATGCGGGAGGCTATCCGGCAGGCAAAAAAGGCTTATGCCATTGACGAGGTGCCCATCGGATGCGTGATTGTATATGAGAGCAAAATTATTGCAAGGGGCTACAACCGCAGAAATACGGATAAGAATACATTGTCCCACGCAGAACTGATTGCTATTCGAAAAGCCAGCAAAAAACTGGGGGACTGGAGGCTGGAGGGCTGTACCATGTATATCACCCTGGAGCCCTGCCAGATGTGCTCCGGAGCAATTATTCAGGCGAGGGTTTCCGAAGTAGTGATCGGGAGCATGAATGGAAAAGCAGGGTGTGCAGGTTCGGTATTAAATCTTCTGGAAATGGAAGCATTTAATCACCAGGCAGCCGTTACCAGAGGGGTTTTGCAAGAAGAGTGCAGCCTGATGCTAAGCAGCTTTTTTCGGGAGTTAAGAGAAAAGAAAAAGCAGGAAAAAAAGAAAAACGCTATTTAATTAGAAAAATATCGTAATAAAGCGTGCAGTTCTAATTGACAAATTGGCAAAAACAAGTTATAGTCCTGTCTTTGACAGTTGAATACGTAAAGAACCGCTGTATCCCCTTGTTTTATGA
>NZ_JAWYAJ010000112.1:0-1834 GCF_034124845.1 Robinsoniella sp. | reverse complement strand
GGATGGTTTATATCAGGAAGAACATTCCACGGCATCACCAGCCTTTTCCTTTGCTTTACGTTTTGCTTCCATATCTGCAAATATATTTATGAGTCGTCTTAATACTGGATTCTAAGTTATATCACTATAGTCAAAATATCAACACCGGAAGTTAACAGGTTCATGGCTACGGAGTGTCTAAATGTATGGAGAAATACGTTTTTTCTAATATTCTGAGAGAAATATTTGTTGATTTTGCATCGGTTGACACTGCTACACTCCGCTAGATGTATAAAACAGCATTCTAAGTCAAGAAATAAAAAAATGATAATGCTATAATTTACAACAAGCTAAAAGAAAGGAGAAAATGAATAAGTTATTACTATAAGAAAGAGAGTAAGAAAAAAACATGCCGTTTATCGATACATTTTGAAATGGAGGTTATATTATGGTACATCGTCTTTCACGTTATATTAAACCTTTTTTAGGAAAGGCTATATTATGTTCTATCTTTATTATTTTGGAGGTGATTTTAGAACTGCAAATACCTTTGCTGGCTAAAAATATTATTGATAATGGAATATTGTCAAAAGATTCACGATATATTATTATAAATGGAAGTTATATAGTCTTTTTGGCTATTTTGTGCCTTTTATGTGGTATGATCTCGAGCCGTTTAGCTGCTATAACAGCAATGGGTTTTGGCGGAAGACTACGCGGGGAGGTTTTTGAGAAAACCTTATTTGATACAAAAAGTATGTTTAAAGAAGCATCTATTTCAAATAGAATAACGGTAGATGTTGGTAATATTCAGATGGCTTTTATGACGGCACTACAATTTTTTAGCCGTTCACCAATATTAGTTTTAATATGTTGGTTTAATGCGTTTTGCATCAATATGTGGCTTTCAATTATATTTTTTATTTTTATTCCCTTCCTGTCTATAATTTTTTATCTTATATCTAAAAAAGCATTTCCTTTATATACTTCGATGTTACAAAATATGGACAAGATGAATTTAAAAGTTCAAGAGAACATAGAAGGCATTAAAATTGTTAAAGCATTTGTACAGTCTGAGCAAGAAAAAGACAAATTCATTTATTACTCAAATGAAGTTTATGATAAATCATTAAAAGCTGAAGGAATGCTTATACGTTTTTGGCCAATAGCACAATTTTCAGTTTATGCTGGTACTATACTGTTAATTGGGTTCGGAGGTATAATGTCAATGAAAGGATATTTGGGTATAGGTGACCTTATAGCATTAATAAGCTACTTAACAATGGCTATGGTTGCTATGGTAAATTTAGTTACGATGATGACTGGCTTGATAATGGCAAAAGCCTCGGCAGCCAGGATCATAGAAATACTTGAAATAAATTCTCCCAGAAAGCAGGCTAAAAATTCCGATCTACACATTACACATGGAGATATATATTTTGATAATATTCTTTTTCGTTATACAAAAACTGCACCCGCACCTGTTTTAAACTTTATTGATTTGTCCATACGTGCTGGAGAAACCGTTGGTATAGTTGGTGGTACCGGTGCAGGTAAAACAACCCTTGTATCTTTGCTTATGCATCTTTTTGAACCTGATTCTGGAAAAGTTGTAGTAGATGGATACGATATAAATACATATGACATAATGAATTTACGTAATGAGATAGCTATTGTACCACAAATTAGTTATTTGTTTCAAGGAAGCATACTTGAAAATTTAATATTTGGCAATGTAAAAGCTTCAAATGATGATATTATTAATGCATGTAAAGTAGCAAATATACATGAATTCATATCAAATCTTACAGATGGGTATAATACAAAACTGGAAGAGGGAGGAGCTAACCTATCT
>NZ_JAWYAJ010000111.1:0-5024 GCF_034124845.1 Robinsoniella sp. | reverse complement strand
CTATACTGACTTCCACATATGTTTCACCAATATCGTTGGAGGAACGGTCCATGGCTGTATACACATATACCGGTTCCATAGTCTCCACCTTGCCTTCTCTTAACGCCTCCAGCAGGTTCTCGGTTGTGGCATCCACATCCGTAGCCCAGCCGTAATCTCCGCCTTCTAAAGTGATGGTATCCCCCTTTGAGGTTTTAAACTCTCTGGTGAGCCCGAATGTATCCGTCTCCGCCGCCATTTTATTCACGAACTGCCTTACTTTATCTTCATCGATGGAATATTCACCGTTTTCCCCTTCCACCAGCCATTCTCTGATCTGGCCTCTGTCCGCCACCAGCTTCCGGTCTACAAAATCAAAGGTGATCTCTGCCTGTGTCAATCGGTTCAGTTCCTGTACCTGGGTAACCATTTTCTCATTGGAGCTGTAGACTTCAGGGTCCTTGTAAAGTCCGGCTTCTTCAAAAGAAAGTTCCGTCTTATGATTGTCTACCGCATCAATGATTGCCTGCTTTACCTGCTCCTGATCCATGGTATTTCCCATTACTTCAGGGACGATTTCAAATCCGGTTGCCGTTTCTTCTATGTAAGCATCCTTTGGTTCCACCATATTGCCGTCTTGAAAACATTTTAAATTTTTAACCAGTGAACTCACCAGTTCTTTGTCATAGGAAGTATTAACTGATGTTTCGTATTTTTCTTGTTTTCCCATATTTAAAAACCATAAAAAGGGTTCCTGAGCTTTTAGAAGCTTTTCCACTTCTTTCTCTTCATCCGTGTATTGAAAGCCAAGCTGCTCTGCCGTAATCACTTCTTCAAAGTTGTCACGTCCTTTTAAAGTGAGGTTATATACAAGAATGCTTTCCTGTATTTTATCTTCCACCTGAGCGATGGTAGCGTTACCGCAATCCAGCCCGTTTATCATAGTTCCTCCATAGAAATGCTTTGTAAAATAATATGCAATTCCCAGGTATACACCAATGACGATCACGAAAAATCCAATCACTACCCCTAAAATTATTTTTTTCTTCGTATTTCCCTTCATTTTTTCACCCCTTATGTCGTACTTTATCCTAATAGCATGTTCAAAAAATCATTCCCGCCATCTGCACGCCCAGCCTGCAGTTTCGTAATTGATATTTTTCGACAAGCTCTATTACAGTATATCATACCAGGATGATATATAAAAGTCATGTATGAAAACTTAAGCAAAAGTTCATATTATAGATGTTGCGAATGTTTTTTCCCTTGTGTATAATGAGTTACATCTATAAGTCAAAAACCCATTGCGAGCATCGGAGTTTTTGGTCTCCGCTTTGGCGGTTGCTAAACGAACATCCACTGGACGTTCAGCAACCCTCGCGGCAGACCAAATGGACGCGCCAGCGTATCAATTTGGCTCGTTGCTCACAGGAATAAAGCATCTACAGCAAGTGAAGGATCGAATCATGCAGAAGAAATCAAAAACAATATGTATCATAATACTGGTAATTACCGCATTCTTTGCCCTGAACACCACTGCCTATGCCGGCAGGAGTTCCAAGGTTCCCCCCGTCTCTGTTAAATTAAAGAGGCCGGCCCTTTCGGTAAAAGAAGGACAGACCGTAAGATGTATCGCCCATGTGGTACCCCGCAATGCCTCCCAAAAAAAGTTAAAATACCGCTCTCTCAATACGAAAGTTGCAAAGATATCACCCAAAGGACTGATTACGGGTTTAAAGCCTGGCAGAGCAGTCATTGTATGTTCCGTCAAAGGAGCTCCAGCCATTAAATCCAGATGCACCGTCATTGTGGCTCCGAAAAAGTCAGAAATAACCTTTTCAAAATATGTGCAGAACCTATTTATCGGGGAATCAAGTAAGCTTATTCCTTACCAAAACGGTATCAAATTGGCATCTGACAAGGTAACTTTTGTTTCCAGCAACCCGCAGACTGTCTCTGTTGATGCATCCGGTAATATAAAAGCCCTGCAGGCCGGAACGGCGGCCATCACTGTCAAGGCTCATAATAATGCTGCCATGGCATCCTGTACCATACGTATAAATAACAAATCTTCACAGAGCACCGGAAAAACTATTTTTGTGGGCGCTTCCAGGACAAAAGGCAAAGAAATGGTTCTGGATGACCGAACGGATAATATACTGTTTATTACAAAAAGCGGAGCAAGACTTCCCTGGTTTCAAAATACCGCATTTACCGAGTTAAAAAAAATCCTGGATAAAGATCCCAAACAGACAGCCGTTATCTGCATGGGAGTCAATGATATGCAGGATATCAATGGCTATATCAGCCTTTGCCGTGAACTGATGACACAGTATCCCCATACAAAAATTTATATTACCACCATTACACCCATAGACAGCACATTTACGTATCATAAGGATTCCCAGATACGAACATTTAACCGCAAATTAAAAGCAGCCTTTGGCAGCAATGTAATCAATACATACCGTTATCTGAACAAAACCGGATATGAAACGATAGACGGTATCCATTATGAACAGTCTACCTGCGCAAAAGAGCTGGACTATATCCTGGATGCTATAGGCAAGTCAAATACCTCCCAGTAACACATGTATACCTGACTCACAGCCCGCAGGAACTATTAGAAAGCAGCTGCCGTTCATGCGGCAATGGAGGTGAATATGAAAAAATCCACAGAAATTGTTACAAAAGAATATTCCGCAAAAGTACTGCCCTCCGTAATGGGCAGCCATCTTCTGCCACTGGACACGGTGGAAGGCTATAAAGTACGCCCGGGATTCTATGAGATCAACGGTGCCACTGCGATTCCCGGCGGAATCAGCTTTACGGTGCATTCCCATCATGCTGTATCCTGTGAACTGCTGCTCTACCATCCCGAAGAATGCTCGCCTTATGCAGTTCTGAAATATCCGGATAATTATAAAATTGGTCATGTTTTTTCCATGATCGTATTTGGTTTGAATATGGCTGATTTCGAATATGCTTTTCGTCTGGACGGACCCTTTTTGCCGGAAAAAGGGTTTATATTCGACAAGACAAAGCCATTGCTGGATCCCTATGCCAGAGCCGTCACCGGTCAGAGTGTATGGGGTGCAAAGTCTTCCTGTGATGTCCAGTACCGGGCAAGAGTCGTTAAAAATAACTTTGACTGGGGCAGCTTCAGCCAGCCTTTGATTACGATGGAGGACCTGGTGATCTACGAGCTTCATGTCCGTGGATTTACCAAGCACATATCTTCTGGCGTTGCCCATCCCGGAACATTTGACGGACTGAAAGAAAAGATACCCTATTTAAAAAAACTGGGAATAAATGCAGTAGAACTGATGCCCATCTTTGAATTCGATGAAATGAGTGACCGCAGAGAAGTAAACGGAAAAGAACTTTTAAATTACTGGGGTTATAATACCGTAAGCTTTTTCTCTCCCAATACCAGCTACGCCTCACACAACGAATCAAACCAGGAGGGGCTGGAACTAAAGAATCTGATAAAATCCCTGAATGAAAACGGCATAGAAGTTATTCTGGATGTTGTATTTAACCATACGGCTGAAGGGAATGAAGCCGGACCTTATTTTTCCTTTAAAGGGTTTGACAACAATATCTACTATATGCTCACACCGGACGGTAAATATTATAACTTCAGCGGCTGCGGCAACACCTTAAACTGCAATCACCCAATCGTCCAGCAGATGATCCTGGAATGCCTCCGTTACTGGGTTACAAATTACCGTGTTGACGGTTTCCGCTTCGACCTTGCAACGATCCTGGGCCGTAATGAAGACGGTTCCCCCATGAGTAAACCACCACTGCTGCAAAGTCTCGCATTCGACCCGATTCTTGGCAATGTAAAATTAATTGCAGAGGCATGGGATGCTGGGGGACTCTATCAGGTGGGCACCTTCCCGTCCTGGCACCGCTGGGCGGAGTGGAACGGCAAATACCGGGATGATCTGAGAGGATTCTTAAAAGGAGACTACTGGCTTGCACCCGAAGCCGCTAAGCGCATTACCGGCTCTACGGATCTCTATGATCCCAAACTGCGCGGCTACAACGCATCTGTTAATTTTCTTACCTGCCACGACGGTTTCACCTTGTATGACCTCTATGCCTATAACGATAAACATAATGATGCAAACGGTTGGAATAACACGGACGGAACCAATGATAACCGCAGCTGGAACTGCGGAGCGGAAGGCAATACCACAGATCCGCAAATTTTAGAGCTGCGCCGACGGATGATCCGAAATGCCTGCGCTGTCCTGATGTGCAGCAGGGGCACCCCCATGTTTCTTGCCGGAGATGAATTTTGCAATACGCAGTTTGGGAATAACAATCCCTACTGCCAGGACAACGAGATTTCCTGGCTGGACTGGACGCTGCTGGAAGCAAACCAGGATATGTTTGACTTTTTTTCTTATATGATTGCATTTCGGCGCAGCCATCCTGCAATCCGCCGCAGTCTGGCACCCAGTCACTGTAAGCTGGATGCCATCAGCGTTCACCGGGAAAATCCATTTGACAGCCATATTACGGCGGATTCTAAAATGATGGGCGTTTTATTTGCGGGACGGCTTCCGGATGATACCGCAGATGATATTGTGTATCTGGCTGTAAATGTTTACTGGGAACCCCTGACAGTCACACTGCCCCCTTTGCCGAATCCGCTGAAATGGCATCTTGCAGTGAATACTGCCCAAGAAGATTCAAGAAAGATTTACCCCGCCGGACACATGCCGGTTATGAATGATCCATCATTTCGGCTGGGTGCACGCTCTGTTGCTGTTTTTACAGCCGCCAGGGGGAACTCTGGGAATACTGAATAATATTTCTTTACCTGATACCATACAAAAAGTCAGCACACCATATGAAAGCGTGGTCTGCTGACTTCTTCTGTTTTGGTGTTAAACACCTTCTAATATTCCCATAAAATCTTCTTTGGATAAATTCGTAACCGATACACCGTCTTCCGAAATGATCTGGTCGGATAGATTTTTTTTCGCCTCCTGAAGAAGAAGTATTTTTTCTTCAATAGTATTTTTGGC
>NZ_JAWYAJ010000110.1:0-1818 GCF_034124845.1 Robinsoniella sp. | reverse complement strand
CATTTTAGCCGGCTTATCCACTACTGCAATGTCTTCAAGTTCTTTTGCGAAATCATCCAGAATATGTCTGCTGCTCTGGACATGAGCCATTTCCCTGCCCCTAAAACGAAGTGTTACCTTTACTTTGTTGCCTTTCTGTATAAACTTTCTGGCAGCACTTACTTTTGTATTCAAGTCATTTACATCGATATTTGGCGATAAACGAACTTCCTTTACTTCAATAACCTTCTGCTTTTTCTTCGCTTCTTTTTCTTTTCTCACCAGTTCATAACGATACTTTCCGTAATCGATAATCTTACAAACAGGCGGTTTCGCTGTCGGAGCGATCTTAACCAGGTCTAATTCTGCTTCTTTAGCCAGTCTCATAGCCTCTTTTGTGGGCATTACACCTAATTGTTCTCCGTTTTCACCAATCAAACGGATCTCTCTGTCTCTGATTTGCTCGTTAATCATTAATTCGCTAATTGTCTTGCACCTCCATAAAATGCTTGAAATAGTTACCACTTCGCTGCTGATTATCCGCATAAAAAAAGTGGATAGACAGACTATCCACATAATATTCCCATAGAACAATTCTATGTAACATATTAACCGATAGTCACCTCTGTGCTACGGTGAGAGTGGATACTCTACTTTGATTTCTTGTAACCTTATTTACTTTACCACATTCAAATTTTAATGTCAACTACTAAATTATTTTTCTATATCGATTTTTGTAACAATTGCATCCCCAGTTACCACACAAACGATCGTGTTTCTGATTTCAAAAAGACAGCCCGGTTATTCAGGCTGCCTTTTCCCGTAACTCTTTATTTCTCTTCAAAGCTTGCACATTCTGTCTGATCACAATGTTTTGCTGCTGCACCGGCAATGCCGATCTTATCTGCACTGCATTTACATGATTCATTGAAAGTACAGTTGCGTGCTTCACAGTCTACATCAATTTTCTGACAGGGAGTTCCCATGGAACTTCTGGCATTGTCACCTTTTCTCTCCTGGAAACTGGAACAACATGTTTCCTGGCATTTTTCTGCATGGTCTCCTCCGACCTTGATATCTCCTTTGCAACAGCACTCTGCATCATTATAGACACAACTCTGAGCGGAACATACTAATAATGGCATGATACTACCTCCTTTATTTTATTCCCGCGAGCAATAAGCTAAACGGACACGCTGGCGCGTCCATTTGGCGACTGCCGCGAGGGTCAAAAACCTCGTTGCCTGCAGTTGGGTTTTTAACTTGGGATAGTATCTGCCATTATTTAAATTTTATTCATTTAATTATCATGAGATTTCAAGTTAGGCGTACAGATGACAGAAAGGAATATTCAGACACATTCTAATCTTCAACTTCAATTTTACGGATTTCTTTCGTCCGGATCTCTTTACAGATATCATCTACAAAAGTATCCAGCGCCTTTTGCCCTTCATCTCCTTTAAATCTGCTTCTCACGGATACAACGCCGTCCTCTTCTTCTTTCGCACCAACAACCAGCATATATGGCACTTTATCCAGGCGGGCTTCCCGAATTTTATATCCAATCTTTTCAGAACGTTCATCAGTTGTACAGCGGATACCGTTTATTTTCAACTGATCTTCCACCTTTTTGGCATAATCATGGTATTTCTCTGAAATCGGAAGTACGCGTACCTGTTCCGGACACAGCCATGTTGGGAATTTACCAGCATATTTTTCAATCAACCATGCCAGTGTTCTCTCATAGCAGCCCATACTGGTTCTGTGAATGATAAACGGACGTTTCTTTTCTCCGTCTTTATCAACATAATACTTATCAAACTGCTCTGCCATTGCAAA